>JBPYEE010000227.1:0-5673 GCA_051985095.1 Vicinamibacterales bacterium
GTGAACGAAGCGGCGGTTCAGTGCACCTTTGCCATCGCGCCGACCAGTCACGATGTGGGGGCCACGGGAGGCAGCGGCTCAGTCGCGGTGACGACGCAGACGGGGTGTGCGTGGACGGCTGTCTCGAACGCGTCATGGATTTCAATCACGTCGGGCGCTTCGGGAACCGGTAATGGAAACGTGGCCTACCTGGTCGCGCCCAATACCGGCACGGCGAGGAGCGGCACGCTGACCATTGCCGGGCAAACGTTCACTGTAAACGAAGCGGCTCACTGAAGATCGAGGCCCGGTTGCTTCTCTGTTCGAACGGACTGTGGGCAGCTTGCCTGCGGCGTGCTTTTCTGCCAACCGCCGAGGAACGATCGTTAAGCGCACCGCAATTTGCAGATGTTCGTTTATGCAGGCCACATACGGGCCCGATTCGCATTGAACGACGTCGAGCATCCCAGCACCTGACGCCCGGTTCATCGCGCACCGGCCATAGGCCGCGCGCGATCGTAAATCATGTTCACCGGCCGCCTGACGCGCTCGCCGCGCGGTTCGCGTCGCGTATATTGCACATGAAAGCTTCGAATACGCGGCCCGATGTCGCTTTGGTCCCGAGTGAGAGGGCCCTCAGGATGCGCGGCAAGCTGTTGGATCGCGTCGAACAGGAGCGCCTCGTATCCGCGCCGCGCATCAATGCCCCATCGCTCAGCGCTGATTGCGAGAACGCGCGCGAGATCGGCTTCCGCCGATCGGGTGAGCCGAAATCGCGCCACTCACGTTAGCGGCCGCGGGGCGGTCGGCTGGTGCCCAACCGACTGATGTGGGCGCGCAGGTCCGCGGCGTCGAGTTCCAGGAAGTCGCCGCGCTCGAGTTCGTCGATGCCGACCTTGATGGCGGCACGCAGCGCCTTCAACTTGAGCGCGTCCTCGCGGCGCCGCTGCTGGAGCGCTCGCAGCGCGTCTCTCACGGCCTCGCTTGCATTTTGGTACTCGCCGGCCTGCACGACCTTCTCGACGAAGGCGTCCTGCTCGGGCGTCAAGCTGATGTTGCGAGTCGGCACTGGCCCACCGTCCTCCCAGTCAGAATGGCATCTATGGCAAAGTTTGCCAACCCCCACTCTCGAGGCGACAAAGTCCCGGTTTTGCTTGCGATCTCAGAGGGTAGGAAACCCCTCGTCGTTTGGATCGCTCGACGTGAGCGGCATCACTGAGCTCGAGACCCAATTCGACGATCGGTCCGACAGCGATCGTGACGCCGGTTACAAACCAAACGCGCTGTCGCCCACGCCAGGTCTGGGGAACGCCCTCCCGCAGCCGGCACGTGTGCCTGTCAGGTCCTGACGACGACTGCGCCGCAAGACCCCGTAATGATGCAATAACGACGTCAGCCCTCACGACGCCCACGTAGACTGTGCGGTGTCCACCCTCACAGCGGGTCGAAGGAGGCCACCGGATCGGGCTGAGGCGGGTAACCCTCAAGCTTTAGAGAACGGCCTAATGAAACTTCTGGTCTGTGACGCTCTATGAGGCCGAAAATGCGTCTGGCCTCGCCAACGGTCAGGCGTTTCCGTCGCTGGACTTGCGGGACAAGCCGTCGCAGAACGCCGACGGCAGCACCGACGTCTCTCTCGGGCCGCACGCGGCAGCAGGCAAGGAAGCCAACTGGCTCGCCACGGTTCCTGGCCGAGGATACTTCGCGATTCTCAGGTTGTATGTGCCGACGGAGACGGCCATCGACAAGAGTTGGAAGCCCAGCGACATCGAGAAGATCCAGTAAGGGCAATTGCGTACGCGGCGACAATCGCGACCGCCTGAAACCCGGCGTTTCTGCACGAGTCAACTCGAGGCAACCCAAACACTGAACGGCCCGCCGAAGTTCGAGTGGTCTTGAGATCCTGGGCAAACCTCTCTGACGCCGTGAACTGACGCGCATAACTTGAAACAGATCTCCCAGGACGATCCATTGCCACCCCTCCAGCTGGGCCCGGGCCACATGGAGCGTCTTCGATCTGTTGCCCTTCGGGGAACAGCACAATCGCATCGAGCAGGATCAGGCGCACACGCACGTGCCGAGCCGCCACGGGTCGGCGATAGGCCGTCTACGTCGGTCAACTTTGAGCTTCAATCGATTTCCGCCGGGGTTACGTCACAAAATGTGTCACAGGGGTTAGTCAGGCCTCTCTAATCCGTGCGAGGCCCGCTGTGTCAGGTCGCGGTTCCCGGTGCGATGGTCACGAATAGGCGAAAATTGGCCGCTCACGCCTTGTCGATCGTCAAGGGGCTTCGGGCTCCGATGATGACCGGCAATCAGAAGCCTGGTAGAAATCGTCACTCCGAAGAGGAAGCCTTGGCTCGGTGGTCGGGGATCGCTTGCAGAACCCCGGGATACAGCCAACGGGCAGCCTATGGGGTACCGCGCCAATTTCCGAGCACGGCACTGGTCACTTGAAGCGTCTGGGTTCGCCAGAAATACCGCGGCCTCGATAGAATGCCATGAACGCTGCCGCAGGGATCGGGGGCGAGAAGTAGAAACCCTGTGCCGCTTGGACGTGCGCCGCACGGAGCGTCGTGGCCTGCTGTGCCGTCTCCACGCCTTCGGCGATGACCTGCAGCGGCGACGATTCTAACAACGCGGTGACCGCGTTCAGCCATTCGGGAGCGGGACAGTGCCGGCCGATCTTGTCGATCAGTGATTTGTCGAGCTTGATGGCGAAGAAGTCGCAGCGTGCGAGGACCGCCAAATTGGCCCCACCAACCAGCGTGACATCGTCTAGAGCGACCTTGACGCCCGTTCGCTGGCTGTAACTGATCGCCTCGACTCCGAGTGGGTCGGGAACCCCACGTTCGGTGATCTCCACGATCACCTGTGAGGTCCGGTCGATCAGGCCGGACTTGGCGGCGACATATTCGAGTCCGCCGCGGCCAAGAATCTCCGGCGGCACGTTGAAACTAATGAGAGCGTCGCGGTTCGCCCGAAGCCAGTCGCCCAACTCAGTCGCGACGGTGTCGATGACCCAATAGGTGAGCAGGCCGGACACGGGCGTATTCTCGATACGCGGGATGAACTCGCCGGGTTGGAGGATCGTGCCCGCGTGCCGCCATCGGACGAGCGCTTCCGCGCCGATACACTGACCGCCGGTCAGGGAAATGGTGGGCAAGTACTCCAGGAAGAACTCTCCGTCGGCAAGGCCGCGTCGTATTTCTGTTAGATCCGTCATACGGGTCAGACGTCGCACGATCGCCCCGAGGCCGCCTGGCGTTCGAATCTTCCCTCAGGCTTGGACCACTCGTAGCAGCGACCACCACTGATCAGATCGCGCCTCTCCGTACGTCAAGCTCTCAACCGCCCGCCAGTCGGCCCATCCACGAGCCGGCGCAAGAAGCCTGCCGGCGTCGCCGCTGCACTTCATCGAAATCGACCGTTGCGCCCTGCCGCTAACGTGCAAGATGGAGCGTTGTGATGACGACGGGACGTCACGACATGCCGTGAGCTGAAGGTAGGTCGGCCTTATCGAGCGACGAATGCCTCTGGCCGCTGTGGCCGCCGCGATTCTTCGAACGAAGGAGCTCAAGGCCTCATTCCCCCCCCGGATCTCTCCTTGTCGCCTATAGAGCGACGTCGGGCCGCGGCCTGCGTCCAACCCTGAGGGGGGCAGATGGGGGTCAGGTTTGGTGAGCGGTGCCGAAGAGCGCCGACGCTGGCGGGAGTTGTTGCGGTTGGCTCCAGTCGAGCGCCGAAGAGGCGTAGAAACCGAGCTCTCAGCAGCACCGTTCGGACCCGAATAACACCTCAACCCATTGGGCTATTTCTTGTCCCGCGGCAGGATCAGAACGAAGTTCAGGCGCGCCATCCAATGTTCGGCGCCGTCGGGTCTCGCGACGAAATACCCGCCAGCACCCTGGACCTGGAAGGTAAACGGTCCCAGCCTCGTGACCTTCGCGAGAAAGACTTGAATCGGCACCGTCGACTGCTGATCTGACGGCGCTTCCCAGTTGTACGTCTGCTCGCTCGTGAACGTCGGAACGAGCTCATGGCAAAGGAAGTCGGTGTCAATGACGGTCGCTTTGTCCCACAGGACATTCGGCCGAAATGAACCGCCGTCGCAAATCGTAACTCCGTATATGTGACACTTGCGACTCGTGTAAGGCTTCGCAGGATTACCTTTTCAGCTCAACGATCCGAGCTGCCATGTCTGAGTTTACGAGAATAACAGCCGGGCCTTGTGAAATAACCGTTTAACTTAACGTAACTTCTGAGCAGAGCTTCCATCGACGCCGCGACACTGCTCATATCCCTCATCGACAGCCTCTCTAGATGCGTCAGCTCATCGTGCGATACCGCGCGATGCGCAGCATGGCGATGCTGGCAAAAGGCTTGCGGCCGCCCGTCAGGGTGTGAGACATCGTCACGGTGATAGGAGGCTTCGATTCAACAAGCCGCTTCAATCGCCATACGGTGCACCAGGAGTCCGGTGTTCGTAGTGACGACATTTCGTGATCACGGGGCGGGACCGCCATCAGGTTTCGCGCCCCGCCCGGGAAGGAAGGCGCGATGTGAATGCAAGAATCATCGTTACCGCGATGCTGATGGGTGGCGGGTTCGGTTTCGCGTCTTGCACGAAGCAGCCGCCGGCCGATTCTCAGCAGACCGGCGGCGCTGTCGGGACGGCTGGACAGGACACTAAGGGGGCGACCGGCACGATCTACGGGACGCCTGGCTCCCCGAGTGCCACCACAACGATCGACGGCATGCAACTCCCGCCGCCGCCTCAGATCTTTCGCGGCACCATCGAGCGCAACGCCGATCGATCCACGCCCTACTGGCCCGCGCGTGTGGTACCGCCTAAAGATGCACCGAACGTGTTGCTCATCATGACCGACGACACGGGATTTGGCGTCACCAGCACCTTCGGAGGGGTGATCCCGACGCCAAACCTGGACCGCATTGCCAGAAACGGCCTGCGTTATACGAACTTCAATTCGGTGGCGCTGTGCTCGCCGACGCGTGCCGCGCTCATCACAGGCCGGAACCATCACTCGATGGGGTTCGGCGTCGTCGCCGAGCAGGCGACCGGGTATCCTGGCTACAACAGCGTGATGACGCGCGACAAGGCGACGATCGGCCGAATCCTCAAGGACCACGGCTACTGGACGTCGTGGTTCGGCAAAGATCACAACACGCCGGAATTTCAGGCGAGCGCGGCGGGGCCATTCGACCAGTGGCCGATCGGCATGGGCTTCGACTACTTCTACGGCTTCGTCGGCGGCGACACGAACCAGTGGCAACCGAATCTGTTCCGGAACACGACGGCCATCTACCCGTATCTCGGGAAGCCAGGCTGGAACCTGACCACCGCAATGGCCGACGATGCGATCGAGTACATGAGACGCGTGACGGCGATCAACCCTGCGCAGCCGTGGTTCGTCTATTACGTGCCCGGAGGCGTCCACGCGCCACACCACCCGACGCCAGAATGGATCAAAAAGGTTAGCGACATGCACCTATTCGACACCGGGTGGAACCAGCTGCGCGACACGATCTTCGCCAACCAGAAACGGCTCGGCGTGATCCCGCAGGATGCGAAGCTGACGCCATGGCCGGATGATCTGCTGAAGCGATGGGATCAACTGACGCCCAACGAGAAGAAGCTGTTCATTCACCAGGCGGAGGTGTTCGCCGCCTACA
>JBPYEE010000228.1:0-27761 GCA_051985095.1 Vicinamibacterales bacterium
CATCGCCGCATGCACGCAGCAATAGTCGAACTCGATTCCCTGACCGATCCGGTTCGGTCCGCTGCCGAGAATCACCACTTTGGGTTTCGAATTCGGGTTGGCCTCGCAGTGTGGCTCGTACGCACTGTACAGGTAGGGCGTGAACGACTCGAACTCAGCGGCGCAGGTATCGACGCGTTTGTAGACCGGCGTCAGGCCCAGGGCGCGGCGCCGGTCGCGTACCGCGGCCTCGGTCGCGCCGGTCGCCAGCGCGATCTCCTGATCGCCGAACCCGGCGCGCTTCAGCCGTCGGAGCTCGTCGGTCGAGAGCTTCGACAACCCGGTCGCGGCGGCTTCGCGGCGCAGCGCGGCGATTTCAGTGAACTGTCGCAGGAACCAGGGATCGATCCGCGTGATGTCGTGCAGCTGTTCAATCGTCCACCCGCGCTGGATGGCACGAAACAGATCCCACATCCGCCGGTCGTCCGGCATCGCAAGGCGTTTCCGAAGCGCCGCGTCGTCTTCCTCGTCCATGCTCGAGGGCGCAAACAGCAGTCCGCTCCGGCCGAGCTCGAGCGAACGCATCCCCTTCATGAACGCTTCCTTGAAGGTGCGGCCGATCGCCATCGCTTCGCCGACCGACTTCATCTGCGTGGTCAGCGTGCGGTCCGCTTGCGGGAATTTCTCGAAATTCCACCGCGGAATCTTGACGACGACGTAGTCAATCGTGGGCTCGAAGGACGCCGGGGTCAGGCGGGTGATGTCGTTCGGAATCTCGTCGAGGTGATAGCCGAGCGCGAGCTTCGCAGCAATCTTCGCAATCGGAAACCCGGTGGCTTTCGAGGCGAGCGCCGACGACCGCGACACGCGCGGGTTCATCTCGATCACCACCATGCGGCCATTCGTCGGATTGACGGCGAACTGAATATTGGAGCCGCCCGTCTCGACGCCGACGCGGCTGATAATCCGGCGGGCGGCGTCCCGCATCCGCTGATATTCCTTGTCGGTCAGCGTCAGGATCGGCGCCACGGTGATGCTGTCCCCGGTATGCACCCCCATCGGATCGATGTTCTCGATCGAACAGATCACGACGAAGTTGTCGGCGACGTCGCGCATCACTTCGAGCTCGAATTCTTTCCAGCCGATGACCGACTCCTCGACGAGGACCTCGTGGACTGGACTGAGCTCGAGTCCGCGCTCCGCCACGTCGCGGAACTCCTCGATGTTGTAGGCGATGCCGCCGCCGACGCCGCCCAGCGTGAAGGAAGGGCGGATCACCAGCGGAAACCCCAGCGTCCTGGCGAGTTCGAGTGCCTCGGGAAGCGATCGCGCCAGGCCGCTCTGCGGCACGTCGAGACCGATCTCGCGCATCGCGTCCTTGAAGAGCTGACGATCCTCGGCGACTTTGATTGCCTGGATCGATGCACCGATCAGCCTGACGCCGTATTTGTCCAGGGTCCCGGCGTTGGCGAGATCGACCGCGAGATTGAGACCCGTCTGTCCGCCCACGGTGGGCAACATCGCGTCGGGACGCTCACGCGCGATGATCTGCGCGAGGACTTCGGCCGTCAGCGGCTCAACGTAGGTCCGATCCGCCAGCTCCGGGTCGGTCATGATCGTCGCCGGATTGCTGTTGACGAGGATGACCTCGAGACCCTCAGACCGCAGCGCCTTGCACGCCTGGCTGCCCGAGTAGTCGAACTCGCAGGCCTGGCCGATGACGATCGGGCCCGAACCGATGATCAGGATCCGTTTGAGGTCGGTGCGGCGCGGCATGCGACTAGCGATCTTCGATCAGGCGGAGGAAGTCGTCAAAGAGATAGTCGGCATCGTGCGGACCCGGCGAGGCTTCAGGATGATACTGAACGCAGAAGACCGGCTGCGTCTTGTGCCGCAATCCCTCGACCGTGCCGTCGTAGAGATTCAGGTGCGTGACCTCGACCTCCGGCGGCAACGAGCTCGGATCCACCGCAAACCCGTGATTCTGGGAGGTGATTTCCACGCGGCCCGTCTCCAGTTTCTTGACCGGATGATTGGCGCCGCGGTGTCCGAACTTGAGTTTGAAGGTCCGACCGCCCATCGCGAGGCCAAGAATCTGGTGGCCGAGGCAGATGCCGAACACCGGCACACCCGCGCCGACCAGCTGCTTCGCATTGTCGATCGCGTACGGCACCGCAGCCGGATCGCCCGGTCCATTGCTGAGAAACACGCCGTCGGGACTGGTCGCCAGCAGGTCCGACGCCGGCGCGGTCGCCGGGAACACACGGACGTCGCAGCCGTGCGCGCTCAGCCGGCGCAGGATGTTCCACTTCATCCCAAAGTCGTAGGCGGCAACCCTGAGCCGCTCGATCGCGCGGCGGCCCGGCTTGATCCCGAATTCAGTCGGGTCCTCGGCTGGCCAATCGAATGCCTGGTCCGTCGTGACGCCGCGGACGAGGTCCGACCCCTCCATTTTCGGAATCGCCTGCGCCCGGTCGACGAGGGCGGCCGGATCGAGCGCGTCGCCGGTCGCGATCACGCCACGCATGACGCCGCTCGATCGCAGCCGACGCGTCAGGGCGCGGGTGTCGATGTCCGAGATGGCCACAATGGCGTTCTCGACCAGGTACTCGCGCAGCGTGCCGCGGGCGCGCCAGTTGCTGGCCACCGGCGACTCGTCGCGAATGATGAAGCCGGCCACCTGCGGTCGGCGCGACTCCACGTCCTCGCCCGAGACACCGTAATTGCCGATCTCAGGGCACGTCATCGTCACGATCTGGCCGGAATACGACGGGTCGGTGAGGACCTCCTGGTATCCGGTCATGCTCGTATTGAACACGACTTCACCGCCCGTCTCCCCGGCGGCGCCGGCGCTCCGTCCGCGAAACCAGGTGCCGTCTTCCAATGCGAGGATGGCGTCCACCGGCTACTTCTCCAGCGATGCCGTCACGCGGTTCTGTTCGCCCGCCACGATGCGAATCGACGAGGACCAGCGCCGGTAGCCGTCGAGTTCGAGGCGCACGACGTGCTCCCCCGAGCCAACGGTCGACACGGTGGCTGGCGTCGTCCCGACCAGCCGGCCGTCGAGAAATACCCGCGCTCCGGTCGGCCGGGAGTCGACGACGAGGCCGCCGACGAATTGGCCCATCGTCCCTGGCGTCGCCGCCGGAGGATTCGAATCGGTGGCGCCGGTCGAGACGGCTCGCCCGCGCGCCAGCGACACGATCAGCGACTGCGATGGACGCCCGCGGCTGATCACGATGCGACGCTCTTCGGTTACGTAACCGTCATGCGTGATCTGCACCCGATGCGTCCCGCGCGCGAGATCGCGGACCGTGGCGGGAGTCACGCCCGCGTCGCGTCCGTCGACGCTCACGCGCGCCCCGGCCGGCGTCGAGCGCACCAGCAGCCGCCCGCCGGCGGCGGCCGCGTCAGGGTCAGCCGCGAGCGCCGCGGATTTGGCCGATGGCGGCGCCGCCTGATGTTTCGGCGCAGCGGGCGGCTTCACCGGGGCGGCCACCGGCGTCTCGGTGAACTCACGGGCCGCAGGAGCCGCTGTTGCGGCGGCAGCTGTTGAAGCAACCGGGCGTTCCCGACTGCCCACCGCGAACCCGCCCGCGTACCCCACCGCGAGGCCCACGGCCAGGGCCAGCGCGAGCGGCCAGACCGCCGACTGCGATGAAGGGGGCAACAACGCCTCGTGGGCGGTCGGCGCGGCGCTTTGCGCGACAGCGGGCGCGACCTCGACCGCTTCGTACCGTGGCTCTTCCAGTTCAGCGACCGGAAAGTCGGGTTCGACGGCGACGGGGACCTCCTCGTCGGCATGATCCGGGGCTTCCGGCTGATCAAGCGGCAACAGCGTCGGCTGTGGGGGTGCGGTGACCACGGCCCGGCGCGGGCTGTCGACGATGTCGCGCCCGACCAGCGATCCGGGGGCGAACGCACCCTTCAGCGCGTCGACAAACTCGAGCGCGGTGTCGAACCGGGCAGCAGGCTCTTCGGCCAGGGCGCGCGCAAAGACCTCCCGCAGTCGGCGCGAATCGGCACTCTGGACGCCCGCGACGGCCTCGGCCGGCTGTTCGCCGGGACCGGTGACCCGCCGACCCGACAACAGCTCGAAAATAACTGCCGCGAGGCTGTACACATCTGCACGGCGATCCAGCGCGGCGCCTGCGATCCGCTCCGGCGCGGTATAGGGCCGCCGAACGGGAGCGGACAGACCGATGCACTCCAGGACCCGGACCACGCCGATCCCGGTCAGTCGCGTTTCCTCCGCCGACAGCAAGACGTCGCGCGGGTGGAGTGCCCCATGGTGGACGTCGACGGCCGCTGCGAAATCGAGCGCAGCCCCGAGATGGGCGGCCACGCGGAGGGCGTCGAGCGGTGGAGCGGGACCGT
This sequence comes from Vicinamibacterales bacterium, assembly GCA_051985095.1. Classification (GTDB taxonomy): domain Bacteria; phylum Acidobacteriota; class Vicinamibacteria; order Vicinamibacterales; family CAVVIG01; genus Gp6-AA45. The sequence continues at coordinate 4,357 of JBPYEE010000228.1, forward strand.
ACTCCCGGATCGCCAGATCCATGGACTCAGCCCCGACGTAATCCTGCGCCAGATAGGCGGCGACACCACTCAGACCGGCGGCAATCGGGCGGACGAGCACTGAGTGCACCAGGTCGGCCGCAATCAGTTGTTCGAGCTCAGCGACCAGCTTGTGAACGCGTTCCGGTGGAAGGTCGAGCCTGAAGAGTTTGACTGCAACGAGCCGCTCCCCTTCCGCGTCATAAGCCCGAAAGACAGGGCCCAGCGTTCCCGCACCAACCTGATGAAGAACCCGAAATGGCCCGAACTCGTCTGGAGGTGCAGAGCCGGCAGCTTCGGTGTGCAGTGAGAGCTCCTTGAAGGAGGAAGGCGACCTAAGTTTAACATGGTTGACAGTTTCCGCGGCCGTCTGCGACAGTAGGCTGTCCCTGTGCAGGTCAACTCGGCGAACCCGACAGCGTCTGCGGACGAGACCTCGGTGCGCATTCCGGTCGATGTGCGACGCTTTCCGTGGATCAGGCGTCTGGCGGCCGACTACGCGTACGACTTTCGCTCGGTCGCCCCGTTCTTTTCCGGCGATCCCGCCGATCGATCGGCATGGGCCGACGTCGTGGCGCGGGCGCAGGCGCACGATCGTCGTCGCGACGCCATCGCGGCGCTGCTCGGTGACCAGCTCGAACGGCGCGGCGCCCCACCGCGCGCGCGGGCGGCGGCCCGGCTGTTGGCTGACCCGCGGAGCGTGGCCATCGTCACCGGGCAACAGGCCGGTCTCTTCGGCGGCCCCATTTTCACGCTGCTCAAGGCGCTGACGGCGCTGAAGCTCGCCGATCAGGTGTCGCGCGACCACGGCATTCCGGCCGTCGCGGTCTTCTGGATCGACGCCGAAGACCATGACTGGGAGGAGGTCCGGTCGTGTACCGTATTCGACGCAGCGCTCACGCCGCAGACCGTCGCCCTCCCGCCTCGACCGAATGCCGATCCCTCTCCCGTCGCGAACATCGCACTCGATGACTCGATTCTGACGACACTCGCCGACCTCGAAGCGGCACTTCCGTCGACTCCGTTTCGCGCCGAGCTCGTTACCGGCCTCCGACGGGCCTATGCGCCGGGCACCGGCATGGCCGACGCGTTCGGCCGGTGGCTCGAGCAGGTTCTCGGCGACCGGGGTCTGGTCGTCTACGACTCGTCGGATGCCGCCTCGAAACCGCTGGTGAGCGGCATTTTCACTCGCGAGCTGTCGATGCCTGGCCAGACGGTGAAGCTCGCCTCGCTGGCAGGATCGGACCTCATCGCGCGGGGCTACCACGCGCAGGTGCACGCCCAGGACGACAGCGCAGCGCTCTTCCGCCTCGATGGCGGGCGCCGGGCGATCCGCAAGCACGACGGCCAGTTCATCGTCGGCGATGAGCGGCTCGCGCCCGACGCGCTGCTGCAACAGGCGACGGAGCGGCCGACGAGCTTCAGCCCCAACGTGCTGCTGCGTCCGATCGTCCAGGACACGATCTTCCCGACGATCTGCTACGTCGCCGGACCGAACGAGCTGGCGTATCTCGGACAGCTGCGCGGGGTCTATCAGCATTTCGGCGTCCCGATGCCCCTCATGTATCCGCGGGCGTCGGCGACGATTGTCGATGCCGCCGCCATGCGGTTCCTGACGAAGTACAGACTCCCGCTCGAAGCGCTGCAGGCACAGGACGAAGCGGCGTTAAACGATCTGCTGCGCGCGCAGATTCCGCCGGCGGTGGAAGAATCGTTCACGGATGCCGCTCAGGCGATCGAATCGCAGATGAATCAGCTGATCGCTGCGATTCCTGCGCTCGATCCGACGCTCGAAGGTGCCGCCAAGTCAACGCTTGGCCGCATCCAGCACGACCTGCAGACGCTCCACGGCAAGATCATCCAGGCGGCGAAGCGGCGTGACGAGACGCTCCGCCGCCAGTTCATGCATGCGCGGGCGCTGGCCTTTCCCGGCGGCCATGCGCAGGAGCGGACAATCGGGTTCATCTCGCTGCTGAACGAATACGGACCGGCGCTCGTCGAACGGCTCGACGAAGAACTCCCCCTGGATTTGGGTCGGCACTGGATTGTCGCAATCTAAGCGATTCCGGATCAGGCTTGTTGTGATCTGGCGCAAGCGATGGGCGAAGTACGCCGCCGCCGCGCTGGCGGCGCCGCTCGTCCTGCTCGCCGGGGCCGCCGGCTATTACTACGTCACCTTCGGGCGCCTGATCGACGCGCGCCTGCATGGCGAACGCGATACGGTGCTGCCGCGCGTTTTCGCCCGCCCGCTCGAACTGCGGCGGGGCGAGTCGCTGACCGATCGGCAGCTCATTGACCGGTTGAATGACCTCGGATACGCCCAGCGGCCGATCGCCGAGAAGCCCGGGGAATTCGCGATTGCGCCGGGCGCTGTCGCGCTCGTGCCGCGGACCCCCGAGTACCGGGGCAAGACGGTTCGGGTCGTGTTCCAGCGCGAACGCGTCAGCGATGTTCGGCCGGCGTCGCGACGGCCGCCCGCCCCGCCGCGCACGCCGGACCGCGTGCTGCAGCTCGAGGTCGCCAACCAGAGGAGCGAACGGCTGACGCTGGACGCGCCGGTGCTTGCGGCGATCGCGAATGGCGTGGAACGCGAGAAGCGGCGCCCCGTCGCGCTTTCGCTCATCCCCGACCGGATGGTCCAAGCCGTGCTCGCGATCGAGGATCGCCGGTTTTACGACCACCCCGGCGTCGATCCCATCGGCATGATGGGAGCCGCCCTCTCGTACGTGACGGGCCGCCGCGCGTACCTGGCCGGGGGCAGCACGATCACACAGCAGCTCGTCCGCAACGTCTTTCTGCCGAAGTTCGGCATGACGCTGCAGACCGCGCGCGAGCGATCGCTCCGCCGGAAGGCGCTCGAAATGTGGGTGTCGGTCGTCCTGACGCAGCGCGCCTCGAAACAGGCGATTCTCGAGATGTATCTGAACGACATCCCGCTCGGCCAGCGCGGATCGTTCGCGATTTACGGCGTCGCGGAAGCGGCGCGACTCTTCTTCGGCAAAGACGTCAGCAACCTGTCGCTGGCGGAAGCGGCGACGATCGCGGGCGTGATTCAATCGCCCTCGGCACTGTCGCCGTTCGCGAACGCGGTGCGGTGCCGGGAGCGGCGCAACGTCGTGCTCGGCGCAATGGTCGACGCCGGCTACGTCGCGCCCGATGTCGCCGAGCGCGCCTCCCATGAGCCGCTGACGGTCGTGCAGCGCGCGCTCGAGGCCGAGGCGCCGTATTTCGTCGACTACGTCGGGCAGACGCTCGCGGATCAATATCCGGGGCTGACCACGACGACCAACCAGGGCGTCGACGTCTATACGACGCTCGATCTGCATCTGCAGCGGATCGCCCAGGACGCGGTGCGGGACGGGTTGACGCGAGTCGATCAGCTCCTGTCGCGCCGGAAGCGTCGCGGCAAGGCGGAGGCGGCGCTCATCGCCGTCGACCCGAAGCGCGGCGAGATCCTCGCGCTGGTCGGCGGCCGGTCGTATAACCAGTCCCAGTACGATCGCGCGATCGTGTCGCGGCGGCAGCCAGGGTCGGTCTTCAAGCCGTTCGTCTATCTCACCGCCTTCGAGCAGGCGCTCAGTGAAGGGCGCACCGACGTCACGCCGGCGACGATCACCAACGACGAGCCGGAGACGTTCGAGTTCGAGGATCGGGTGTGGACGCCGGAGAACTACGAGGGCACCTACGACGGGCCGATCACCTACCGGCGCGCGTTGGCCCACTCGAGGAACCTGGGCACCATTCACGTCGCGGCGCAGGCCGGCTACGATCACATCGCCGCCTTCTGGAAGTCGCTCGGTGTCGGCAACCCGCCCAAGCCGTATCCGTCGATCACCCTCGGCGTGTTCGAGGCGACGCCGTTCGAAATCGCGACCGCCTACACGTTGTTCCCGAACGGCGGCCTCATCCGCCCGCTGCGCAATGTGCTGAAAGTGATTAAGGGGGGCGCCGACATCACCAGGCGCGCCGCCGGCGAGCCGCGCCGCGTCGCCCGCCGCGAGACGACGTTCCTGGTCACCAACATGATGCGCAGCGTCCTGAACGAAGGCACCGCCGCGAGTGCGCGCGCCAACGGTTTCACGCTTGATGCGGCGGGCAAGACCGGAACGACCAATGATCTGCGCGACGCCTGGTTCGTGGGTTTCACGCCTGATCTGCTCACCGTCGTCTGGGTCGGCTTTGACGACAATCAGCCGGTCGGCCTCAGCGGGGCGCAGGCCGCGCTCCCCATCTGGACCCAGTTCATGAAGACGGCGCTCGCGGGCCGCGACAGCGTCCCGTTCGAGGTCCCCGAAGGCATCAGTTTCGTCGACATTTGCCCGCAGAGCGGGAAGCTGCCGGGTCCGGCCTGTCCCAAACGCATGGCTGAATCGTTCGTCGCGGGCACCGAACCAACGCAGATCTGTGACCTCCATCGGTGAGCGGGCTCCCCGTATAATCGGATAGACATGAACCGCGAAGTCTTTGCGGCGGTCGCCGACGCGCTGGAGCGCGGCGAGTCGGCGGCGCTCGTCACGATCGTGTCGACCACCGGATCGACGCCGCAACGGGTCGGCGCCAAGATGCTCGTGTACGGGGACGGCCGAACGGTCGGGACGATCGGCGGCGGCTGCTACGAGAATGACGCGTTCTGGAAGGCGCGAGAGGCGATCGGCACGCGCCGGCCGCAGCTCGTCCGTTACGAGCTCTCTGACGATTTCGCGCAGGAAACCGGGCTCATCTGCGGCGGCCAGATGGACGTGTACATCGAACCGATCGAACCCTCGCCCGAGCTGTACATTGTCGGGGCCGGTCACGTCGGATTCCATCTGGCGCGTCTCGCCCACGAAGTCGGTTTCCGCGTGCACATCGTCGATGACCGTGAGAAGTTCGCCAACGCGGAGCGGTTTCCGTCGGCGGTCGAAATCGTGGTCGAGGACATTCCGGCGTGGCTCGAACGAACGACCCTCCCGGCGCACGCGTACGCGGTCGTCGTGACGCGCGGCCACACCCACGACTTCGACGCTCTGCGCGCGCTGGTGCCGCGCGACCTGCGCTATCTCGGTCTCATCGGCAGCCGGGCGAAAATTGCGCGTCTCTACGACGAGCTCCTGAAAGACCGGCGCCTTGCACCCGACCAGCTCGCCCGGGTTCACGCGCCCGTCGGCCTCGACATCGGCGCCGTCACGCCGCCGGAAATTGCCGTCAGCATCCTGGCCGAACTGATTGCCGTCAAGCACGGCAAGGAGCAGCCGGCGTCGCTGCGGTGGACACCCACCAGCCTGAAGTCCGAACTCACCAGCGCTAAGTCGTGACGTCGCTCTTGATTCGGAGCGGCATCGTCGTCACGATGAACGACCGCCTCGACGTCATCGAGGGCGACGTGTCGATCGAAAACGGCCGCATCGCCGCGATCGGCCCGCACCTCACCCACCCGCACGACCGATCGATTGACGCCGGCGGCGGGTACGTCCTGCCCGGCCTGATTCAGACGCACATCCATTTGTGCCAGACCCTGTTCCGCGGCTATGCCGACGATCTCGAGCTGATGGACTGGTTGCGGACCCGGGTGTGGCCGCTTGAAGCGGCGCACACGCCGGCGACGCTGCGCACAGCGACGCGACTCGCCACGACCGAGCTGCTGGCGAGCGGTACGACGACGGTGTCGACGATGGAGACGGTGCATGACACCGATGTGGTGTTCGAGGCAGTGGCGGCAAGCGGGATGCGCGCGACGATTGGGAAATGCCTGATGGACGTCGAAGGCGACGCGCCGCCGCGGCTGCACGAGGCGACGCGCGCCGCCATCGACGAGAGCGTCGCGATCCGGCGGCGGTGGGAGGGCGCCGCCAACGGCCGGCTGCGGGCGGCGTTCGCGCCGCGGTTCGCCGTCTCCTGCTCGCGCGCGCTGCTCGAGGCAGTGGCCGCCCTTTCGGCCGATCAGCGCGCCCTCGTGCATACGCATGCCGCCGAATCGCGCAGCGAAGTTGCGATTGTGCAGCAGGTGTCCGGCTGCCGGTCGAACATCGAATATCTTGCCGCGGTCGGACTCGCGTCCCCGCGACTGTGCGCGGCGCACTGCGTATGGGTCGACGACGGCGACCTGCAGCTCCTCGCCGATCATGACGTGCGAGTCGTGCACTGCCCGGGATCGAATCTGAAGCTCGGATCGGGCATTGCGCCGGTTGCCGAGATGCGCGCGCGCGGTATTACCGTGTCGCTCGGCGCCGACGGCGCCGCGTGTAACAACCGGCTCGACATGTTCGAGGAGATGCGCCTCGGGGCGGTGCTCCAGGCGGTCCGCCAGCGGCCGGGCGCTCTCGCGGCGCGCGACCTTTTGTGGATGGCCACGCGGGGCGGGGCGCGAGCGCTCGGCCTCGAAGCGAGCGTCGGATCGATCGAGGTAGGCAAGCACGCCGACGTAATCGTCGTCGACCGCGATCGGCCGCACCTCGCCCCGGCGCCCGATCCGTTTTCGGCGATTGTGTATGCGGCCCGCGGAAGCGACGTCCGCACGACAATCGTCGACGGTGAAATTCTGGTGGACGATTTCACACCGCTACACGTCGATCGCCGTGCGATCGCGGCGGAGGCTCGCGCGGCCGCGCGCGAGCTCGCGACGCGCGCGCAGATCGTGTAGCGGTCGCGAGGCGGGGTGGCGCCTCCGTGTGACGGTACGGGGACGGTGTATAATTTTGTTAGCAGTCTCTCGGGTCGAGTGCTAATGGAACCTTTGGACCGATCTCATCGGGTGCTCGCGGCGCTCGTGCGGACCTATATCGCCTCGGGCGAGCCGGTCGCCTCGTCGCTGCTGGTGCACAGCGCCGGCGTGGGAGTGTCGTCGGCGACGGTCCGCCATATTCTGGCGCAGCTCGAAGAGGAAGGGTACGTGCAGCAGCCGCACACGTCGGCGGGCCGCATCCCGACGGATCGAGGCTATCGCTTCTTTGTCGATTTGCTGCTCACCTCGAAGCGGACGAGCCGGGCGGCGACGGTGGTCGAGGCGCGGCTGCGGCGTGACAGCTCCGATCGACGGATCGATTCGGTGTTGCCGCAGGTGACGCACGTCGTCTCGCAGGCGGCCGGGATCGTCGGGTTTGCCGTCGGTCCCGAGCACGACAGCGCGGTCTTCGATCGGATCGAGTTCGTCCCGATTTCGGGATCGCGCATTCTCGTGGTGATTGTGGCCCGCGGCGGCCACGTCATCCAGAAGGTCATCGACTCGGGTGCACCGCTGACCGGAGACGAACTGCGGCAGGCCGCCAATTATCTCAACGCGGAATTTGCCGGGTTGCCGCTGCATCGTGCGCGGGAAGCGGTGCTCGAACGGATCAATGAAGAGCGGATGCTCTTCGATGAGCTGGCCGCGCGGGCGATGCGCCTGGCGACGTCGACGTTCGGCGATCTGCCCGACGCGCGCCCCGTCTATGTCGAAGGGGCGTCGTCGCTGGCGGACGACGACACCGGGTTGTCGCTGGCGACGCTGCAGACGCTGCTCCAGATGATCGAGGAGAAGCAGCAGCTGGTGCGTCTGCTGAACGAGTACATCGATGGCCCCGGCATGATCGTCGTGATCGGCGCCGAGCACCTCGATCCGTCGCTGCGCCCCTTCAGCCTGATCGCGTCGGCGTATGAGGATGGATCGGGGACGGGAACCGTCGGAGTGATTGGACCGACGCGGATGCGCTACTCGCGCGCGATCGCGGCCGTCGGCGGCGCTGCGCAGGCCGTCACCCGTCTGCTGCGCGAACCCAACTAGGACGTTGTATGACTGATGAACCGGTGGCGGAGCCGTCGGATACTCCGGAGAGCGACACGCTGGTCGCGACCGATCAGCTCGCGGATGCGCTGCGAGACCGCGATCAGTACTACGACCGCTGGATGCGGAAAGCAGCGGAATTCGACAACTATCGGAAACGGATCGAGCGCGAACGGCGGGAACAATCCGACCAGGCGATTGTCGACCTGCTGCAGGAATTGCTGCCCATCGTCGACGATTTCGAACGCGCCCTGACGGTGGACGCCGGTGAAGGGGGCGAGGCGTACCGGCGCGGCATCGAGTTGATTCACACGAAGTTCAACGAGCTGCTGAAGAAGCTGCACGTCCACCCGATCGAGGCACTCGGTGCGGACTTCGATCCCCATCTTCACCAGGCGGTTATTCAGGAACCGAGCCCGGGTCACCGCGACGGCGAGATCATCGGCGAGCTGCGCAAGGGTTACATGATTGGCGACCGGCTGCTGCGGCCGGCAATGGTGAAGGTAGCAAAGGCGTGAGCAAGCGCGACTATTACGACATCCTTGGCGTGGGCCGGTCGGCGAGCGACAGCGAACTCAAGAGCGCCTACCGGAAGCTCGCGATGAAGTACCACCCGGATCGCAACCCCGGCGACCGCGCCGCCGAAGAACGATTCAAGGAAGCGGCCGAGGCCTATGCCATCCTGGCCGATCCCGAAAAGCGGAGCATGTACGATCGATTCGGCCACGCCGGCGTGAGCTCTGCCGCAGGCGCCGGTGCGGGATTCGATCCGAGCGTGTTCGCGGAGTTCGGCGACTTCGCCGACATTCTGGGCAACATGTTCGGCTTCGGTGACCTGTTCGGCAGCCGGCGGCGCGGCGGTCCGCAGCGTGGCGCCGATCTCCGTTACGACCTCGAGATCACCTTCGAGGAAGCGGCGCATGGCACCGAGACGGCCGTTCAGATTCCGCGTCAGGAACAATGTGAGACCTGTCACGGCTCCGGTGCCGCGCCCGGCACCTCGGCGTCGACGTGCTCGATGTGCCGGGGCACCGGTCAGGTGCGGCGTCAGCAAGGCTTCTTCACGATCGCGCAAACGTGCCCGCACTGCCGCGGCAACGGTAAGGTCATCAGCCACCCCTGCCCGGCGTGCCGCGGCGCCGGCCGCGTCGCCCGGGAACGCAAGATCACCGTCAAGATTCCCGCCGGCATCTCAACGGGCCAGCAGCTGCGCCTCCAGGGCGAGGGTGAAGCGGGCGCGGCCGGTGGCCCCCCCGGTCACCTCTACGTGGTCGTACACGTGCAGGAACACGAATTCTTCCGGCGCGACGGGAACAATCTGTTCTGCGAAGTGCCGGTGAACTTCACGACCGTCGCGCTCGGCGGAGAAATTCAGGTTCCCACGCTCGATGAGCCCGAGACCGTCAAGGTGCCCGAAGGCACGCAGACCGGCACGACGTTGCGGCTGCGCGGCAAGGGGATGCCGGATGTCAACGGGCGCGGCCGTGGCGACCTGTTCGCAACGATCCAGGTGCGGACGCCGAAGAAACTGACCAAGGAGCAGCGCCGGCTGGTCGAACAGCTGGCTGACGCCCTCCCCAAAGAACGGTTCGAGCCGCGACCACGCACCGATGACGAGGCAGAACGCAATCTCTTCGATCGCGTCAAAGACATGTTTGGCTAGAGCCTATCCCGCGCTCGACATCGTCGGAGGCGACCCTGATATTCTGGCGGCGCAGCTCGATGACTTCGCGCCCACCGCGATCGAGGAGCGCGACGGGGGACTCCGCGTGTTCTTCGCGAGCCTGGCAAGCCGCGATGAAGCGCGCGCCACGCTGGGTGCGTCGGTTCGCTCGACGGCGATCGAGGTCTCTGACGAGGATTGGGCGCAACGGTCGCAGGCACACCTTCAGCCGGTCACCGTCGGCCGCATCACCGTCGTGTCGGGACCGGCACTGGCTCGGGAGCGCGCCGCCGGCGGGGCAGGCCTCGTCATCGTGATTCAACCCTCGATGGGCTTCGGCACCGGCCATCACGCGACGACGCGGCTGTGTCTCTCGGCGCTGCAAACGGTCGATGTCGCCGGGAAGACGCTGCTCGACGTCGGCACCGGATCGGGCCTTCTCGCCATCGCCGCCGATCGGCTGGGTGCAACCTCCGCACTCGGCATCGATATCGACGCCGACGCCATTCACGCGGCCCGCGAGAATCTCGCGCTGAATCCGACCGCGCGGCGGGTCCGATTCGAAGTCGCGGATCTCGCCGCGCCGGCGGTGGCGCCCTGTGATGTCGTCACGGCGAACCTGACGCCCTGGCTGCTGCAGCGGTCGGCGGTGACTCTGCTCGGGCTGGTGAACCGAGGGGGCGTGCTGATTCTGAGCGGGTTCCAGGCGCAGGAGCGTGACGCAGTCGTGCGGGCGTTGGCGGGCGCCGCCATCCTGTCGGAACGCACCGAAGACGGCTGGACGGCCGTCTCCGTGAAAAAATGGTGACCTTCGTCGCCAGGCCGAATCGTCGTATCTAACATGTTGCCGATGCGCTGGTCCCTGCTGATCGTCTCGCTCGCCACGGCGACCGCCGTTGCTCAGCCGCCGCAGCCTTCGCGGCCGGGCCCGCAGCAGCCGACGCGCGACACCTCGGCCCAGCAAGGGCAGCCGTCAGAGCCGCCCCCGCCCGCCGGACTGATTACCGGTCGCGTCGTGGCCGGGGACACCGGTCGGCCGATCAAGCGCGCACGGGTGCTGGCAAGCGCCGCCGAGCTGCCTGGTGGCCGCGGAGCGCTGACCGACGATCAGGGGGTCTTCGAACTGCCGGAGCTACCCGCCGGCCGCTACACGATCACGGCGTCGAAGTCCGGCTTCATCGCGCTCTCGTTCGGTCAACGGCGGCCGCTGCAGTCCGGCACGCCGCTGCAGCTCGCCGACGGTCAACAGTTGAAGGGCGTCGACTTTCGCCTTCCTCGCGGCAGTGTCGTGGCCGGTCACGTCTACGATGAAGACGGCGATCCGATGCCCGGCGTGACGGTGCGCGTCATGCGCTATCAGTACCTGCAGGGCGAGCGGCGGCTGACGCCGGCCGGCAACGGTCAGACCGACGACAAGGGGCAGTATCGCGTCTGGGGCTTGATGCCGGGCGACTATTACGTCAACGCGCTGGCGCGGAACTTCAACTTCGGCCCGGGCCGTGGCGGGTTTGGTGGCCGCGGCGCACCGCCTGGCGTGCCCGCCACGACGTCCGGGGACGATGAAGAGTCGCGCGCCTACGCGCCGACCTATTACCCTGGCGTGCCGTCGGTCGTCGACGCGCAGCCGGTCGCCGTCGGCTTGAGCCAGGAAGTGCTCGATATCAACTTCAACATGCAGCTCGTCCGGGCCGCGCACGTCACCGGGCACGTGACCAATCCGGACGGCACGCCGTCGACCAGCGGCAACGTCAACCTCGTGAGCGACGGCGTCGCCGCGCGGGCCCAGATCGGCGTGAACTTCGGCAGCCGGATTGACTGGGACGGCGCCTTCGATATCGCCAACGTGCCGCCGGGGCGCTACACGTTGCGCGCGCGCGGCACCGATTCAGAGACACCGCAATACGCGGTGCAGCCGCTCAGCGTCAACGGCCAGGACATCGACGATCTCCTCGTCATCCTCGCCGCCGGCGCCCAGCTCAACGGTACCGTCACGCTGCTGCCGGGATCCTCGAACCCTCCCGACATCACGAACATTCGACTGACCGCGCCCGCCGTGGACCAGGAATCGCCGGGCCCGCAGCCGAACGCGCGCGTCGACCGGGAGGGGCACTTCTCACTCGAGGGAGTGCCGGCTGGGATGCATCTGCTGCGTCCCAGTGGAAACACGCGCGGGTGGATGCTCCAGTCGGTCAGCATCGCGGGACGCGACGTCACCGATACCCCGATCGCCCTTCGCAGCGGACAGATGGTGAACGACGTCGCTGTCGTGTTCAGCGACAAGCTGACCGAAATCAACGGAACCATCACCGACACCAGCGGTACGCCGGTGCCCGATTTCACGGTCCTGGCCTTCTCGACCGATCCGTCGCTGTGGCGCCCGCTCTCGCGTCAGATCATGACGGCGCGTCCCGACCAGACCGGCAAGTACCGCATCCGGGGGCTGCCGCCGGGCCAGTACTACCTCACGACGGTCGATCCGACCGAACAGGGAGAATGGTTCGAAGCGTCCTATCTCGACGATCACCGCGCCGGTGCCGCACACGTGACGCTCAGCGACGGCGACGTGAAGACGCAGGACTTCCGGATCGCGGTGAAGTAACACGGCAAGGTCGCGCTCACACGTCCCAGTCCTTCCACAAGAACTGCAGCACGCTGATCACGGCGATCGGCACCGCGTCGGCGCGCAGCGTACGGTGCCCGAGTGTGACCAGGCGGACCTGATGGTTTCGCGCCGCGGTGCACTCCTCGGCGGTCCACCCGCCCTCGGGGCCGACGAGGATCGCGGCGTCGGCGGGCGCCGGCTCGCGCTGCAAGGCGGCCACCGACTCCCCTCCGCCGGCCGATGGCTCCACCAGCATCAGCCGCATGGCGGCGGCGGGTTCGTCGAGAAACGTCTCCAGGGTCAGCGGCGTGCGAATGTCCGGCAGCACCGCGCGCCGAGACTGCTTCGCCGACGCGAGCGCCACGCGGCGCCACCGTTCCACCCGCGCCGTCCGCATCAGCGCGGCGACGGTCGTCTCGGCCCGGGTCGACACGATCGGCTGGATCGCCGACACGCCGAGCATCACCGCGTCGCGGACGATCTCGTCCATCTTGTCGCCCTTGACGACCGCCTGCGCGAGTGTGAGGGCGACGGCCGGCTCCGGCGCCGCTTCGATGCGCGACTGCAGCTGCACGCGGACATCGGTCCGGACGGCGCTCGCAACGCGGGCGATGAATTCGTGACCGCGGCCGTCGAACACCGCCACCTGGTCGCCGACGCCGAGCCGCAGCACGCGCGTCAAATGCTCCCCTTCCTCGCGCGGCAGCGAGGCGAACTCGTCGCCCGGATCGATTGACGGCGCAAAGAATCGATGCACTGGTCGATCCTACGTACGGCCGCGCCTCGGCGCAGTCGGCAGGGTAAGCCCCCCGTTCAAACCGTGCGTCGGGATGGCCCGCACACCCCGTGCTCCGGCGCTGACCGAGACGGGACTTGCACCCGCAGGATGAGAACGACAAGGTGAAGGCGCGAGTGCGCGCCCCTCGTAACGACCCACCACCTCGCGATTATAGGCGCCCGACGCTGCACCGGTGCGTCCGACCGGGTGAGAGAGTCGTGATCCCCACCTGCTATACTCCGGTCGGCGATGTTCTTCCGCGGACAGATCATCGGGAAATACAAGATCCTCTCGACGATTGGCAGCGGCGGCTTCGGCACCGTCTATCTGGCCGACGACACCTGGATCGACAAGAAGGTTGCCCTCAAAGTGCCGCACAAGCAGGGTGTGGATTTCGGCGAACTGCTGCGCGAGCCGCGGCTGCTCGCCAGCCTGAACCACCCGAACATCGTCACGATCCTGACGGCGGAAAAGCAGGAAAACGTCTTCTTCATCGTGATGGAGTTCGTGCCCGGCGAGACGCTCGAGACGATCATCGCGCGCGACGGCGCCCTGGACGTGGCGCGCGCGCTCGACTACACCTGCCAGATTGCCAACGCCGTGGACCATGCCCACAAGCATGGCGTCCTGCATCGCGATCTGCGGCCGTCGAACGTGCTCGTCAACGACCGCGGCCTGCTGAAGGTCGCCGACTTCGGCACCTCCCGTTTCCTCGAAATCGCGGCGCATGGCACGACGGTGATCGGCAGCCCGCCGTACATGGCGCCGGAACAGTTCCAGGGCAAGGCCGTCTTCGCGTCTGACATCTACTCGCTCGGCGTGACGCTGTATCAGATGTTCACCGGCGAGCTGCCCTACGCGACACCGTCGCCGGCAGACTTCGACCGGCTGATGAGCGGCGACCTGGTGACGCCGCCGCGTCAGAAGAATCCGAAGGTGCCCCGCGCGCTCAGCGATATCGTGATGCGGGCGATGGCGCCGGCGATCCAGCACCGTTACCAGCGCGTGCACGAACTGCTCGACGACGTGTCGGCGGTGCTGTCGGCCAGGCCGCGGCGGACGCCACGCTCCGCGGCGGCGCTCGACGCCGCTGCGGTCGACGCGACGCAGGAGATTCAGAGCCGTTTGAAGGCGCGCGAAGTGCCGCCGCCGCGATTCTGCTGGCACTGCCGGAAGCCGCTCCACGCGCGGTCGGACCGCTGCCCCTTCTGCGGCGAGAAACAGTGACCGATTGGCACTAGAATCGATCTGAGGGTTCGATGGCGTTTCCGGGAACGGGCAAAATCTGGATGAACGGGCGGCTCGTCGAGTGGAAGGATGCGACGATCCACGTGGCGTCGCATGTGGTTCACTATGCAACCAGCGTGTTCGAAGGCGCCCGCTGCTATGCGACACCACGCGGCTCCGCCTGCTTCCGCCTCGACGCGCACATGCAGCGGCTGCAGCACTCGATGAAGATCTACCGCATGGAGTACCCGCTGGACCTGCACGGCTGGATCGACGCGGTGCTCGAGACGATTCGGGCCAATCAGCTGAGGGCCTGTTACATCCGGCCCCTGGTCTATCGGGGGTACGACACGCTCGGCGTCAATCCCCTCACCTGCCCCGTCGACGCGGCGATCATCTTGTGGGAATGGGGGGCGTACCTGGGCAAGGAGGCGCTCGAGCAGGGCGTCGACGCGAAGATCGCCACCTGGGCCCGCATGGCGCCCAATACGCTGCCGGCCCTGGCGAAGAGCGCCGCCAATTATGCGAATTCCGGATTGATCAAGATGGAAGCGCTGGCCGACGGCTACGCCGAGGGCATCGCCCTCGACGTCCACGGCCATGTGAGCGAGGGCAGCGGCCAGAATCTCTTCGTCGTGCGCGACGGAGCGCTCGTCACGCCGCCCATCGCGAACTCGATTCTCGGCGGGATTACGCGCGACTCGATCATGACGCTGGCGCACGACCTCGGGCTGGCCGTCAGCGAGACGTCGCTGCCGCGCGAGGCGCTGTATCTGGCCGACGAGGTCTTTTTCGTCGGCACGGCGGCCGAAGTGACTCCCGTCCGCTCGATCGACAAGATCACGATCGGCGCCGGCCGTCGCGGACCGATCACCGAACGGCTCCAGCAGGCGTTCTTCGACGTCATCAACGGCGTCGCGCCCGACCGCCACGGGTGGCTCACCTACGTGACTACCGCCGAACCGGCACATGCACGTTAACGACCTCCTGAAGATCGCTGTCGAGCAGGGCGCCTCCGACCTCCATTTGAAGGTCGGCACCTATCCGATGATGCGGATCGGCGGGCGGCTGCGGCCGGTCAGCGAGGAGAAGCGGCTCGACCATGAGGACGTCGTCGCGATGAGCGCCGCGATCATGTCGACGCAGCAGCGGCAGAAGTTCAAGGAGACGCAGGATGTCGACCTCGCGTACAGCGTGCCGGGACTGGGACGCTTCCGCTGCAATATCTTCCAGCAGCGCGGCACCGTCGGTCTCGTCCTGCGCGTCATCCCGATCCAGATCCGGACGATCGACGAGCTCGAGCTGCCGCCGATCCTGAAGCGGGTGGCCGAGGAAGAGCGCGGCCTCGTACTCGTGACCGGCACGACTGGCAGCGGCAAGAGCACCACGCTCGCGGCGATGATCGACCACATCAACAAGACGCGCTCGACGCACGTGATGACGATCGAGGATCCGATCGAATTCCTGCACCGCGACAACAAGTCAATCGTGAACCAGCGGGAGGTGGCGGTCGACACCAAGTCGTTCGCGCACGCGCTGCGCAGCGCCATGCGCCAGGATCCGGACGTCATCCTGGTGGGCGAAATGCGCGATTTTGAAACGATCGAAACCGCCCTGCTCGCCGCCGAGACGGGCCACCTGGTGTTCTCGACGCTCCATACCGTCGACGCGACCGAAACGATCAACCGCATCATCGCCGTGTTCCCGCCGCACCAGCAGAAGCAGGTCCGGCTGCAGCTGGCGAGCGTGCTGAAAGCGGTCATCTCCCAGCGGCTCATTCCGCGGTCCGAGGCGAAGGGGCGCGCCCCCGCCGTGGAGGTTCTGATCTCCACGCCGTTTGTGCGCGACTGCATCGTCGACAAGGACAAGACGCACCTGATTCCGGGCGCAATCGCCTCCGGCACGTCGCAGTACGGGATGCAGACGTTTGATCAGTCCATTTTTGGCCTGTGCGAACGGGGCAGCGTCACGATGGAAGAGGCGCTGCGATGGGTGACCAACGTGGATGAATTCAAGCTCAAGATGCAGGGCATCATGACGAGCGGTGAGCTGGGCCGCGACCAGATGGCGAAGGCTGCCCAGGCGGCGGCCCCGGAAATTACCCGCTTCCGGCGGTAAGGGGCATCTTTCCGATACCTCGCTGAATGAGCGCATACCTCGACGGGCTGAAGATGCTCGCGCGGCGCGAGCTGTCCGAGGCACAGGTGCGGGAGCGCCTCGCCCGCAAGGGCTATTCGCCCGACGCCATCGCCGACGCCGTCGCGCGCCTGCGCGCCGAGCACGCGATCGACGACGCGCGCACCGCCGAGGCGATCGTCCGAACCGAGACCGCCGCCCGACGGCGCGGCAAACGTCGGGTGGCGCTCCGGATCGAGCGCGCTGGCATCGCGAAAACGACCGCCAGGAAAGCGGTCGAGGACGGGTTCGCCTCGATTGACGACGAGGCGCTGCTCGAGGCGGCGCTTGCCCGTCGCCTGCGCGGCCGCGAGTGCGTCGTCGACGATCGGGAATTCCAGCGCCTCTACCGGTATCTGGTCGGCCAGGGCTTCGACAGCGACGCCGTGATGCGCGCGCTGAACGCGCGGCGGCCGCGGTCCTGAGATCCGGTGTTCTAGAATACTGAGATGACGTCGAACGACATACGGTCGTCCTTCCTGACCTTCTTCGAGAGGAATGGCCACCGCGTCGTGCCGAGCTCGCCACTGGTCCCCGCCGACGATCCGACGCTGCTCTTCACCAACGCCGGCATGAATCAGTTCAAGGACCTGTTTCTCGGCCGCGAGCGGCGCGACTACACGCGCGCGGCGACCGCGCAGAAAGTGATGCGCGTCAGCGGCAAGCACAACGACCTCGACAACGTCGGCCCGTCCCACCGCCACCACACGTTTTTCGAAATGCTCGGCAACTTCTCCTTCGGCGATTACTTCAAGCGGGAGGCGTTGCCCCTGGCGTGGACGCTGCTGACCGGTGTCTGGAAGATGAACCCCGACCAGCTCGTCGTGTCGATCTTCAAGGGCGAGCACGGCATCCCGCGCGACGACGAGGCGTACGACGTCTGGCGGAAGCTGGGGATCCCGCCGGACCGGATCCTCGAGCTCGGGAGCGAGGACAACTTCTGGCAGATGGGTGACACCGGGCCGTGCGGCCGCTGCTCCGAGATCTACTACGTCCGACGCGGCAGCAGCCACGACCCCGAGATCGAGATCTGGAACAACGTGTTCATGGAGTTCGAACGGAGCGCGGACGGCACCCTGACGCAACTGCCGGCGCCCTCGATCGATACCGGGATGGGTTTCGAGCGCATCGCCGCGGTGCTCCAGAACAAGCAGTCCAACTACGACACGGATATCTTTACGCCGCTACTCGCCGAGATCGGCGCGCTTTCGGGGCACCGGTACCGCGGGACGATGGACACCGGCGACATCTCGATGCGTGTCGTTGCCGATCACGCGCGGGCGACGACCTTTCTGATCGCTGACGGCGTAATCCCCTCGAATGAATGGCGCGGCTACGTGCTGCGGAAGATCATGCGGCGCGCGATGCGCCACGGCAAGCACCTCGGGCTGAATGAGCCGTTTCTGTATCGGCTCGTCGCGGTGCTCGACCGCCAGATGGGGGACGCGTATCCGGAAGTGCGGCGGCATCGAGAGACGATTGAAAAGACGATCGTGGCCGAGGAACACCGGTTCGAAGCGGTGTTGAGCGAGGGGCTGCCGCGGCTCGAAGCGGAACTGGTGAAAGTCGCCGGCACCAAGTCCAGGACGCTCGACGGCGAGGTCGCCTTCCGCCTGTACGACACCTTCGGGATCCCGCTCGACTTCATCGAGGACACGGCCGCCACCCAGGGCATCAGCATCGATACGGAGGGCTACGAGCGTGCCATGGCGATGCAGCGTGATCGGGCGAGGGCCGGCAGCGCGTTTGGCGGCGGCCAGACACGGGAGGCCTTCGACGCGGCGGCCGACGCGCCGCTCGCCGGCATCGGCGACCAGTTCGAGGGGTATACCTCCACGCGCGTCACCGGCGTGCCGGTGCTGGCGCTCTTCGACGAAACGCGCCACGCGGTTGACGCCTTGACGAGCGGCCAGCGCGGCTACGTCGCGCTGGCGAAGACGCCGTTTTACCTCGAGGCCGGCGGCCAGGTGTCGGACGCGGGCCATCTCGTCAACGAGGCCACCGGCGCCTCGGCGACCGTCGACGGCGTCGCCCGGATTCGCCCGGGCCTGCCGCGGGCCCATCACGTGCAGGTCACCGCAGGAACCCTGCACCTGCGCGACCTCGTCACCGCCGAGGTCGACGCTGACGCCCGGAATGCGACGCGACGGAACCATACGGCCACGCATCTCCTCCACGCTGCCCTCCGCCAGGTCCTCGGACCCCACGTGAAGCAGGCAGGGTCGCTCGTCGCACCCGATCGCCTGCGATTCGATTTCGTCCACTTCCAGCCGGTGACGCGCGCGGAACTCGAGCGCATCGAGCGGATCGTCAACGACCAGATCTGCCGGAACACGCCGGTCACGACCGATGTGCGATCAACGCAGGAGGCGATCGCCGCCGGGGCGATGGCCTTGTTCGGCGAGAAGTACGGCGACCGCGTGCGGGTGGTCTCCGTGCCCGGCTTCAGCATGGAACTGTGCGGCGGCACCCACGTCAATGCGACCGGCGATATCGGATTCTTCGTCATCGTCGGCGAGAGCGGCGTCGCCGCGGGCGTCCGGCGGATCGAGGCGGCGACCGGTCGTGGCGCAGTCATCTGGGCGCAAGGCCAGCGCGCGACCCTGTCGGCAGCGCTCGAAGCGCTGCGTGCCCCTGAGGATCAGGTGGCGGAGGCGATTGAGAAACTGCAGAGCGACACCAAACGCCTGGCGCGCGAGGTCACGCAGCTGAAAACGAAGCTGGCGATGGGCGGCGGCGACCGCGCCGGGGGCGACGACACGGTCGACGTTGCGGGCGTACAGCTCGCACGCCGGAAGGTCACCGGCCTCGACAAGGAGGCCTTGCGCGGCCTGGCCGATTCGCTCAAGGCCCGGCTCAAAAGCGGGGTCGTCGTGCTGGCGTCGGAGAACGATGGCAAAGTGCAGATGGTGGTCGCGGTGACGCCCGATCTGACGGCGCGGGTCAAGGCTGGACAGGTCGTGAAGGAGATCGCGCCGATCGTTGGCGGCGGCGGCGGTGGCCGGGCAGACTTTGCCGAAGCCGGCGGCCGGCAGCCGGAACGAATCGACGAGATGCTCCAGATGAGCGAACGCGTCATCGCCCGGCTGCTTTCGTGACCTCACGGCACGCCCGTGCACAGAACGGCACGGCGCCCCTGCGCGTCGAAAGGACTGGTGCCGATACGATCGACTGTTGAACTGTCGGCACCCGCTCCTCAGGTCGGTCGTGTTTGCCGCGGCGCTCCTCGCCGTGGCCCTACCCGCGCGCGGCCAGATCTACACGTGGCACGACGCCAGCGGTCACCTCGTCCTCTCGGACCACAAGCCGGCAGGAGAGGCGACGGTCCGGACATTCGCCGTCCCCGAAACGGACAATCTCCGTGCAACGCGATACGCCGCGAGCGAGCGCACCCGTCTCTACGACGACCTCATCCGTCTGCACGCCCGCGAACATGGGGTGCGCGTTGATCTGGTGCGCGCCGTCATGCAGGTGGAGTCGGGCTTCAATCCCGACGCGCGGTCGCCGAAAGGGGCGGTTGGGTTGATGCAGCTCATGCCCGCGACGATCAAGCAGTACGGCGTCAGCAACCCGTTCAATCCGGCGGAGAACGTCCGCGCGGGCGTCGCCTACCTGCGCGCGCTGCTGGATCGCTACCAGAACGACGAGGCGCTCGCGCTAGCCGCCTACAACGCCGGTCCCGGTGCCGTCGACAATCATGGTCAGAGGGTCCCGCCGTATCGCGAAACGACGGACTACGTGGCGCACGTCAATCGCCTCGCCAGCCGGCCGATCGAGCCACGCGGCACCACCCTGTACAAAGTGATGGAATATGTCGACGGCCGCCCGGTGCCCCGCTATACCGACAAACGGCCCACGAGCGGCCCCTACGAGGTCGTCACCAACCGGTAAGGCGCCATCTCACATCCCGTCGGCTCACGCCCGCCGGGCGCGGTTACTCCGGACGCTCGACCGACAGCGCGTCGAGGCGGTCGAACAAGGGTCCGAGCAGCTCGGAACAGGCGAGCACCTCGACGGCCGCAACGGCCGTGCACACGATCGCCGCCGGGACCAGAATCAGAGTTCCAGCCCAGGGCCGAAACGCGAACCACACGATCCCGCCGGCGACGGCGCCGGGGAGCAGGAAGACGACCAGCGACAGCAGCACCCCCGCCAGCAGGATCAATCGCTGGCCTATCGCATCGACACCGCGCGGCCGCTGCTGGCCGATGGGCACCCACGCGGGAAACAACACGGCTGCCGCGTTCTGCACGAGGTATTGCGCGAAGACAACGGCCGGCATCAACGCCAGCGCCGCGCCCGCCACGGCCGCGCGCGTCGCCGGCTGGACGAGCGGAAATGCCGCTGTCGAGAAGATCGCGGCGCTGACGATCGCGATCCAGCCGGCGACGGTCAGCATGGTCCCGGGCCACGCGATCTCGCCGCGGATGATGGCCCCGGGGGGGATGGGCCACGTCTTGAGGAGGTCGATGTGCGTCAGGTCGCTGCGCAAATCGGTGCGCACCAGTTGCGGCCCGAGGAACGCGACAAAGGCGGCGACGGCCATCGAAATCGCGCAGGCACCGGCGGCCGGCCCGCGCAGGTGGAACGCATTGAGCAGCGCCGAGGACGCCGCGATCACGATCGCGACGGTTGCGATCAGGATCCGGACGAGCGTGAGACCCGTCAGTCGCAGGGTCTGGACGCCATTCTTCCAGAACAAGGCCGGTTCCGGCCGGCCGGCCGTCGCGAGCGGGAGGCCGGCGGTACGGGCGCGCATGACTGCCACGTGGCGGAGCTGCGCCTTCTGGGCCCGCCTGGTGCTTGCGGCGGCTGCCGCTTCCTGAACGGCCTCGTCGAGGCGCAGCATCCAGGCCACCATCACCGTGCCGACGGCCAGTGCCCCGCCGAGCGCACGCACGAAGAGCCCCGGCGTCGGCGCGAACACGGGCCGCGCCAGCGCGACAAACGGCGCCAGCGCAATCCCCGGCACACCGCTCAGCGCCACAGCGGACACCCGGGCGAGCGCCTCCGGCACGCTGGTGGCTGGACGACGAAGAAACGTCCCGGCGAGCGCACCGGACACGACCGCCGCGACGCCCGTCACGATCAGGGCAGGCGTGAGCGCCACGATGCGTTTGAGCCCGCCCGCCGCCGCCACGCGGTTGCGGGTCAGCGACACAATCGTGAAATACACGCGCATGGTCACGAACACGACCCACAGGGCGATTGACATGCGAACGCGCATCCACCCGGTGGAGGTGAGGGACACAAACGAGACGATCACTGACGCGAACAGGATGCCGAGCTGCGACCGCAGCAGGCGGTGGACGAGCAGCTGCCGCCGGGTAATCGGCGCCGGAAACAGGATGTCCGTTTCCGCGTCCGAAAAATCGAGCAACCCGCTGTCGAATGGCACTACCCAGGCCACGACGCTCAAGGCCAGAAGCGCCAGGCCGCCAAGCGCCGGTGCCGCCGCGAGGAGGGCGGCATTGATCGCCGCGACACCCGATCGCGCGACCGCACGTCGTTGCGCGGCAGAGCCGGCCGACCGGCCGCGGGCGCGACCGAAGATCGCGAGATACAGGTACAAGGCGCCGACGAGGCTGCCGATCAGGTACCGCGGCTCGCGCAGTCGCTTCAGCCGTCGCCTCAGGCGGTTTCGGGCGCTGCAGACGACGATATACAGGCTGGCTGCGATCACGGCTCGGGTTCGTGTCCGGTGACGCGCATGAAGATCTGCTCGAGATTCGAGCCGGCGGCCGCCAGATCCGCGCGCGTGGCGAGCTCGGCGAACGTCCCGTCCGCGATCTTCTTCCCGCCGGCCATGATGATCACGCGCGAGCAGACTTCTTCGACCAGGTGCAGCAGGTGCGAGGACAGCAGGATGGCGGCACCGGTTCGCGCCCGCGACACGATCGTCTCGCGCATGCGTCGGATGCCGATCGGATCCAGACCGGTGAGGGGTTCGTCGAACAGCAGCGTCGTGGCACCCGTCCGGACCAGACCGCAGGCGATGACGACTTTCTGCCGCATGCCCCGCGACAGCTCGCCGGGCAGCGACCGCTCCTTGCCCGACAGTTCCAGCTCGTCGATCAACGCCCGGGCGCGGCGCTCGAAGTCGTCAACGGCGTAGAGCCGCGCCACCAGGCGGAGGTGCTCTTCGACGGTCAGGTATTCGAACAGATGCGGCTCGTCGGGCATGAAGGCCAGCCGCCGCTTGGCCTCGATGGGGCTCGCGACCAGATCGTAGCCGTCGATGCTGACGCGCCCGGCGGTCGGCCGCAGAATGCCCGCCAGCGATCGCAGCGTCGTCGTCTTGCCGGCCCCGTTGGGGCCGATCAGCCCGACGATTTCACCCGACCCGACGTCGAACGACAGGTCGTCGACGGCAACGAGCGTGTCGTACGCTTTACGAAGTCGATCGACGCGGAGCGCCACCAGTGTGCTCAGTGTATCCGACTGGCCGTCCCGCAGGCGGGCGGCGGGCCGCCGCTGTGGTACAATTCTGGGTTTTGGAGGTTCGGTTTCACGTGGCGAGTCACGCATCGGCGCTCAAGGCGCACCGGCAGAGTCTGAAGCATCGGGAGCACAACCGGCAGTTCCGGTCGCGGCTGCGGGGGGCGTTGAAAAGCGTCCGGACGGCCATCGCCGGCAACGACCTGGCCGGCGCGAGAACGGCGCTCAAGGAGACGATTTCGCTCATCGATCGGATGGCGAGCAAGGGCATCATCCACAGGAATGCCGCCGGACGTTACAAGTCCCGGCTCACCACGAAGCTCGCGGCGCGCTCGTAGCGCGCCGCATTCTCGCGCCACATACCTCCACGACCAGCCGCTCGAGCAGCACGCGCGCGTCGCCGGCCGACCGCTTCAGGTCGAGATCGGTGCGAAACAGCGCGTCGACCGCCGGAACGACGCTGCCCGGCGCGAGCGCAGGGAATTTCGTGCGCACCAGCCAGCCAAGCTGCCCCAGGATCATCTCCGGCGCGGCGCCGGCGTCCAGCGTGAGCCGGAGCTGCAGCAGCGCGTCCCCGACGCGCCCTGCCTCGATCGCATTCGCCAGGGCCCAGTCGTCCTGCAGTGCTGCGGGTCCGGCAACGGCGCGCGCATCCTCGACTGTAATGCGTCTCTGGCCGAGCGTGTACAACAGCAGCCGGTCGACTTCGGCGCGCAGGCGCCGGACATCGGGTCCCGCACGCGCGGCCAGGGTGCGGGCCGCCGCC
>JBPYEE010000229.1:0-6272 GCA_051985095.1 Vicinamibacterales bacterium
ACAGTGGTGAACGAATCTATCGACCCCACGTTTCGATTCATGACGGTGGATTGGGACGGCAAGATTCGCATGGATCCGTCCTCTCCATACGCCATGCGGCGTCTCATCGAACTGAAAGACAGGTTCGATATTGCATTCGCCAGCGACACCGACCACGACCGCCACGGGGTTGTGACTAAAAGCAGCGGCCTGCTGGCGCCCAACGAGTATCTCTCGGTGTGCATTCATTACTTGTTCTCACGCCGCGACCAGTGGAGCACGGATCTTTCGGTCGGGAAGACCGTCGTCAGCAGCAGCATGATCGATCGTGTGACCAGGCGGCTGAAACGGCGCCTTTACGAGGTGCCGGTTGGATTTAAGTGGTTTGTGGAAGGCCTGCTGGGCGGCAAATTGGGATTTGGAGGCGAAGAAAGCGCTGGCGCGACCTTTTTGCGCCGGAATGGCGCTGCATGGACCACCGACAAGGATGGAATTGTCCCCTGCCTGCTCAGCGCCGAAATCACGGGCTCTCTGGGACGAGATCCAGGTGAAATCTATCGAGAACTCGCTCGCGAGATGGGCGAGCCGGTATACGAACGAATCGATGCTCCCGCCACGCCGGAGGAGAAAGTCGCTCTCGCAAGGCTGTCGCCGGCCGACATCCATGTGAGAGAACTTGCCGGGGAGAAGATCGACAAGGTTCTCACCAGTGCCCCTGGGGACGGGAACCCCATCGGCGGCATCAAAGTGGTCGCGACAAATTGCTGGTTCGCGGCGCGTCCTTCCGGGACGGAGGAGATTTACAAAATATACGCCGAAAGTTTTCTCGGCGCGGATCATCTGCGGCGAGTCGTGGAGGAAGCCCAGGCAATTGTGTCTGAAACGCTTGCACGGAGTGCTCGCGCGTCGGTCGGCCGGTAACCAGGAAGGGAATAGTTATGAGCACGGCTGCACCCACGGATCGTGTATCCGATCGGGTTATTTCTGATGTTCTGACCAATCTGGCCCTGGACCTTAGATGGTCGTTCAATCACTCGACCGATCACGTGTGGCAGCGACTCGATCCGGATCTGTGGGAACTGACGCACAATCCTTGGGTTGTGCTGCAGACAGTGTCACGAGAGAGATTGGGAACTGTTACGGCTGACCCGGACTTTCAGAGGGTGCTGGTCGATGTTGAACGGGACGCATCAGCGGCACTGGCAGCGGACGCATGGTTTCAGAACGCGCACCCGAATTCGGGCATCTCCACGATTGCCTATTTTTCGATGGAATTCATGCTAAGCGAGGCGCTGCCGATCTATTCCGGGGGACTGGGAAATGTCGCGGGCGATCAGCTCAAGACAGCGAGTAGTCTGGGCGTTCCGGTTGTCGGTGTAGGTCTTCTGTATCAGCAAGGGTATTTCCGGCAGGAAATCGATGCGCAGGGGCGTCAGCAGGCGCTCTACCCCTTCAATGATCCAGGCCAGCTTCCGATCCTGCCCTTGCGACGGCCGAGCGGCGAGTGGTTACGGTTGGGGCTCGAGTTTCCTAGCGGCACGTTGTGGGTTCGCAGCTGGGAGGTTCGGGTGGGCAGAGCGAAACTGTACCTGTTGGACACCAATGATCCCGCCAATACTCCGGCGCATCGAGGCATTACCACAGAGTTGTACGGTGGTGGTCCCGAGTTGCGTTTGAAACAGGAATTGGTTCTTGGCATTGGAGGTTGGCGCCTTCTAAAGGCGCTTGGATTGCAGCCCGAAGTGTGCCATCTCAACGAAGGCCACGCAGCGTTTGCCGTGCTGGAGCGGGCGCGTTCGTATATGGCCGACAACCGACAGCCGTTTGAGGCGGCTCGTACCGTGACCCGCGCGGGCAATCTTTTTACGACGCATACCGCCGTGGAAGCCGGCTTTGATCGTTTCGCTCCCGATCTGATGGAACGGTATTTGAAGAATTACGCCGAACGGGAGTTGTCGATGACGCTCCAGGACCTTCTCGCCCTCGGGCGCCGTAATCGCAAGGATTCATCCGAGCCGTTCAACATGGCGTACCTGGCGTGCCGCTGTAGCGGCGTCGTCAATGGCGTGAGCCAGTTGCATGGGCGGGTCAGTCGCCGGATTTTTCAGTCGCTCTTCCCGAGGTGGCCGGAACACGAAGTGCCCGTGACGTATGTGACCAACGGTGTGGACACATCGACGTGGGACTCGGCGGCAGCGGATCGGCTATGGGAAGTCACCTGCGGGAAAGAGCGGTGGCGTGAGGCAACGAAGGATTTGGAACAGGCATGCCGCAACTTTAGCGACTCCGATCTTTGGCAACTTCGGGCCGATGGCCGCAAAGCTCTGGTCGGCTATGTCCGAAAAGTGCACCGCAGACAGATGGCTGGCGGAGGCGCTTCACCCGACGAAATCGCGCAGGCCAGTCTCGTGCTTGACGCCGACACGCTGACTCTCGGCTTTGCACGGAGGTTTGCGACCTACAAGCGCCCCAACCTGCTCCTGCGCGACCGGCAACGGCTCCTGAACATCCTGACCAATCGCGATCGTCCTGTACAGCTCGTGCTCGCGGGCAAAGCTCATCCTCAAGACATCGCGGGTCAGGACCTGATCCAGCAGTGGATCGAGTTTGCCCACCAGCCGGCGGTGCGGTCGCGGCTGGTGTTTCTGGGCGACTACGACGTGCTGATGGCTCAACACTTGGTTCAAGGAGTAGACGTTTGGATTAACACACCACGACGGCCCTGGGAAGCGTGTGGCACGAGCGGCATGAAGGTACTCGTCAACGGCGGCTTGAATCTTTCCGAGCTCGACGGGTGGTGGGCAGAAGCGTACTCACCGGAGGTGGGTTGGGCCATCGGTGACGGGCGCCAACACGGTGACGACCCTTCCTGGGACGCCGAAGAAGCCGAGACTCTTTACGGACTGCTTGAAAACAGAATTATTCCTGAGTTCTACAACCGCGACGAACATGGAATTCCGCGCGACTGGGTTGCTCGCATGCGTGAGAGCATGGCGCGGCTGACACCGGCGTTTTCGACGAATCGAGCGGTACGCCAATATACCGACGAATACTACGTTCCGGCCGCCACGAGCTATCGGCATCGCGCAGGACAGCAAGGCTCTGTTGGAACCGATGTGCTCAACTGGAGTGCCAAGTTGGAACAGTGTTGGCCTTCCTTGCGACTTGGTTCTGCAACGGTCGCTCAACAGGATGGACAATACTTCTTTCAGGTGCAAGTCTTCCTCGGCGAGCTCGATCCTGAGGCGGTTACCCTGGAACTGTACGCCGAGGCGAAAGATGGCGAGCCTTTCAAACGCGAGGCCGCGATTCGAGGTGAACGCCTCGTCGGATCTGCTAATGGCTTCACGTACAACGCTCGAGTTCCAGCGACTCGTCCAGCAGCTGACTATACGCCGCGACTGATTCCTCGGCACGCAGGGGCGTTCGTACCGCTCGAAGCTCCCTTCATCTTGTGGCACGACTCGCCCTCGTGGCGATGACGGAAGTACTTTGAGATTTGATCGAAAAGCCATCGAGTCTCAGCCGTAGCGCGAATATGAAGCGACTCTCACATTCCGCACAGGCTGCGTCGTTTACGCTCGCCCTTCTGGCAGTGCGTTCCGCGACAGGGCCGTCCCAAGGCGGCGCCGCCTCGTGGCTGGATGATAGGAAGCCGGCCTCCTGGAACAACGCCGGCGCCACGATTCCCGCAGCGCCGAGAGTGGACGGTGCCGTGGATCCTCGCTGTGCCGAGCTGGCGCGGCCGCCTGAGTTACCCAAGGACAAGCCCGTTGGTGACCGCGGTTGGCATCTCGTCGGGCCTTATCAGGGTGGTTGGCGGCTGCTCGTCATCCGAGCAACAGCCGGCTACGACGGCATGTGCCGCCCACGTCAGTACCAGGACTTCGTGTTCGTTCGAGGCGTGTTCGCCGGCACGCTGGCGCCGCGCCCGGTCGACAGCCGCACCGATGGCGCGCTCGGCCGCTTGTCGCTGCAAAGCGGCACGCGACTATCCGCAGAGTACGAGCGCTACGCGGCCAGCGATCCGCTCTGCTGTCCGTCCCGAACGACGACCGTTCTGTTCGACATCGCCGGCGACCCGCCCGTCGTCCGGCCGGTGTCGGCCGTCACCGTCAACCGGTGACGCGGTTCGCGGAAGCCCCATCTATCCGGAGGAATGCCGTATGTCACCCGGGATCAGCGTCGAGAGCCGAATCGTAGCGCCCATTGTAGTGGCCATATTGATCGCACCGATTGGCACCGACGCGCGTCAGGCGCGCGGAACGCGTGCAGGAGCATCCAGACGGCTGGAGGGCAAGTACTGGAAAGCGATCGAGCTCGGCGGACAGCCAACACCGCCGCAGGATCCGGCGCGCGAGGCGCATCTGAAGTTCGAATCCGGCGGTCGTATATCGGGGTCCGACGGCTGTAACCGAATCACAGCGACGTATGACCTCAGAGGCGATCGGGTGACGTTTCGTCAGGGCGCGGCCACGCAGATGGCATGCCTGAACACGTCCGGCATTGAACAGCCGTTTCGAGACGCGCTGACGAAGGCGGCACGGTTGACGGTTGCCAGCGATCGTCTCGAACTCCTCGACGCATCAGGCGCGCGATTGGCGGTGTTTATCGCCGTCAATCAGCGACCGGCGAGCACAGTCGCGGCCGGACTGGCGGGCACGTCGTGGCAGCTCGTCAAATTCCAGGGCAGCGACAAAACGACGCTTACGCCCGACGACCGCGCAAAGTACACGATTGAGTTCAACGCCGGCGGACGGCTGGCCGCGCGGATCGATTGCAATCGCGGCATGGGCACGTGGACGGCGCGCGACGCGAACCAAATCGAGCTCGGCTCGTTAGCGCTGACGCGCGCGAAGTGCCCGCCCGGCTCCCTGCACGATCAGATCGTCCGACAGTGGCCGGACATCCGCTCGTACACAATGAGGGACGGGCATCTCTTCCTCACGCTGAAGGCTGACCGCGGCGTTTACGAGTTCGAGCCGAAACCGACGACCAGGCCGTAGGCGGTCTCGTCCGACGCAGTGCCAGCATGACTGTACACAGCCAGCCCGGCCCGCTGTAACGACCGCTGTCGTTCAGATTGCCGGAGACGTCGGTCGTCGCCGTTCTGGTCTGGCCGTCGCCTGGAGGTCTTGGACGGTCGCTCGATGACTCGCAACAGTACGATTCCGATGGCACCAGCAAGTCGTCGATGCAGTATGTGGCAGTCAGGATCCGCAACTGCTGTAGCCCCGCCCAGAACCAGCAGAAGTTGCGGCGTCCCGACGAGGCTGGGCTCATCATCAGCTGGCACGACGTCCCGAGTCCGATGCCTGGAGTGCGCTTGGGCGATCCGGCGGCGCATTGCTCTGGTCCAACGCGACAGGCGTCGTTCAACAAGCGAGCGCGCGGTATCGCAGGCGGCGATGCGCTCGCGGCGCGCATCGTCAGGACGAGGTGGCGTTCGCCACGAACCGGAGGACGGCGGCAGCGCAGCCGTAAGGTTCCAGCTTACGATCCTGGCACCGGCAGCCGGTCGCGCGGAAATGGGCGTATTCGAGGAAACAACCCGCCCGTTGCGGTGTGCTTGCCGAGATCCGGCAGCCCGTCGTGCGAATGCGGGGAAAATTCGCCATCGGGCTACACCTGCATCCACGCTGCCCCCAAAATCTCGGGCGCCCTGTGGGAAGGCCGTTTCCGACGAGCGGTGACGGAGTTTGTCACTCACTGCCATCGCGAGTGAATCATCAAGGTCTGGAGAATGCCCTGATCGAGGCGCACCAGCGACCGGTGCCGGCCGAATGCACCGGCGATCACGCCTCGGTGGACTGCTCAATTTCTACGGGCGCGCCGCGTGATCAACCCATCGCCGTTTGGACGAGCGATGGGACAGAAACGAGGTACCGGCGATGGTCACAAAGAAGCCGAGTCGTCGACGAACGAAGGGAACACGGATCAAGTCAAGACCGGCGGCAGGGCCGGCACTGCCACAGACCAAGATCGCGAAGGTCGTCATCTTCTTTATGGAGAACCACACAACGGACAACGTTGCCAGTGAGGTGCCGGGCGTCAACGGCGATAAGGCTTTGCCCTTGGCTCCCGATGTTGTTGTTCCTGATCCTCCGCACGACCACGGCCACTGGGACATAAGGAAGACGCCGGCGCCAGGAGGAGCGCGACGTGAACGCTACTCTGGAGCCCAACTGCCGAATCTCTATAAGCTGATGAACGAGTTTACCGTCTGCGACAACTACTTCTCTGATTTTGCTGGTAATTCCTTTCCGAATCATTGCTTCGCCATCGGAGCAGAC
>JBPYEE010000230.1:0-14124 GCA_051985095.1 Vicinamibacterales bacterium
CTCGACCAGCCTAGTTGTCGGACCGGAGCTCAGCGGCGACAACTGAATACGCCTAGGCACAGGACGAGAGCTGCCGCTCCGACTGATCTGCCGCATTGTCCTCAATGTGGTGCTGCCACTCCCAAAGAGACGCGCTATCCGCGGATCGTGGTACGAGTGCCAATGCTGCCACTACCAGTGGTGTGTGTGGCTGAGCAACTGACCCCTTGCTGCGACCGGTCGACGATCCGCTCGACCCGTTCACCAAGACGCGTTCAGCGAACATCCATTGACCCGTGTTCCGTACAGATGCGCCGGAATGCACGGTCATCGGCCTGGCAGGACCACCACGGGTACGCGCACAGGATGTCGATGTCGTGGGTTACCAGGAGCTCGTTGCCGGTTTGCTCGAGACCGATCGCAGTCTCCGCATGTCCGTCGGCACACAACAAGCCGACACACTCCCCTAGAATGGCGACGTGGCGTCCCTTTGCCGTCACGGCACGTCTAACGGAGTCGATAAGGTCGCACAGCCTCTGGCGAAACAAACGGTGATCAGGCACGCCCTGGAACATGATGCTCGACAGCGCGTCACCGGCATCCAGCGAACAGTAGGTCCCGTCATGGATCGCGGCGTCGATGTCCATTCCTTCGGACTTCAGGCGTTGTAGGAGGCCTTCGCGATGCGATGGCGTCGCGAGCACGATGGCTGCATGTCCCGCGCCGAGGGCCGGAGCCAGAAATCGTGTTGCGCGATCGAAGAACACGCCATCATCCGAATAAAACTGGACGTCGTGGCGTTTGAGCGCGATTGGGCTCTCGACGCCTTCTACGCCTCGGCTCACGAAGTAAGCGCCCTTCAACAGGGCATCAATGGCGGGCAGCAAATCACTGTAAATCCGCGGCTTGTGGACGTACCCTCGTGCGCCAGCACGAAAAGCCCCTCGAATGACGTCCGCACTCGAGTTTTCACTCACGACGAGCAGGATCGTCCGCGGGACGAGCCGACGGATCCGCTGAGCTGCAGCAATGCCGTTCAGTCGCGGTAAGCCGAGATCCAGCAGAATCAGGTCGGGTTGCAGCGCCTTGGCCCACCGCACCGCCTCGAGCCCATCTGACACCTCGCCGACGATCCGCACATCCGCC
The DNA here is from genome assembly GCA_051985095.1 of Vicinamibacterales bacterium. Classification (GTDB taxonomy): domain Bacteria; phylum Acidobacteriota; class Vicinamibacteria; order Vicinamibacterales; family CAVVIG01; genus Gp6-AA45. The sequence continues at coordinate 1,126 of JBPYEE010000230.1, forward strand.
CGCCGTTGAACCACCGACTGGAGAAGCTGTCGGAACGGCACGAAGTCCTCGACGAGCAGGATTCCAACACTCGGCACTGGCATCGTGAACGCCCTCCGCGGCTGTCATCCATGGGCGGCTGGCAATCTGCATTCTGGCGGGTGATTGTCGACCGGCCGTCACGGACGTGGCACTGGACAGGCGAGGCGACTCTCCCCGCTGCACCCTCAATCCGTGACAGCGGGCGCTAGTTTACTCGCCGTCATTGGCGTTCGACGACGACTGTCGTGCGTCAATGCGACCGTAGTGTTTTGAGACACCTTCCGGAAATCACTCTCCAAAAAAAATGCGGCGCGATGCTATGGTTCGCGGTCCTTCACTGCTTGCCCTTTTAGAACCATTTGTTGGCTCATCGGACACGCCCTGTTTGGACAGTTGGTTCATCGCCGTCTTGATCGGAGAGCATTCCGATGCCCGCCACGTCTCGTACGCCAGACGGTAGTGCAACCGATGTGCGCCGTGACGAGTTCACGGCCGTCGCCGACGCATTGAAAACCGTGAACAACGTCACCCGCGATGAGTTCATGATCGCGACCGATGAGATCCGGCAGAACGTCCGTGAACTGGCTACGCAGTTGACTCGCATCGCGCAAATCCAAGCGGAAGTTGATGACGTGAAACGCACGCTGACGTCATTGATGGCAATGGTGCAGCCGAAATGACCCGCCAATTCGCCCGATGGGTCTCTATCCACGCTGCCATCAAATGAGCGTGGTGCCTACATTCAGCCGTGGCAACCGCCCGTCATATGAGTGTTTGGACTGCGGACATTCGTGGAATACGGGAAATCAGCCACGGCGTGATGTCGTTGTCGCGAGAGCCGACTCAATTCGTGCCGCGCGCAAATCGCCAAACAGCAGAAGGGTGACGACGGCGCATGGCAAGCCAACTGGAACGCAGACGCTGGCGTTCAGATGACGAGGTACGACGACACCGAGAGGAACTGGAACGCGCGTGGTGACAGCGTCCCATCGATGTGCAGACGTTCAACCATAAAGGAGGCGAACCGATGGCGACAACCGCGAAGCGACAGTCGACCTCCGGTGGCCGTGTATCGGAACTGGACGAGCTTGCCATCATCTGCCGGCCGCCCTTTCCGAATGCACTCCTGGTTGGGTCGTTCGACAGTATCGCCTCGCTGATCGCGCGTGTGTGGCCCTCTCTCCAACGTCCGATTATCTACTGGGACCACGGTGTGCCAGCGACGATTCAAGGTCTGAGGCGCGGGACGCTGGTGATCTGGGCGGTGGAGCGACTGCCTCCGGCCGAACAGGACCGGCTGTGCGCTTTCATTGGCGACCGCGGAAAGGCCGTCCAAGTGATCTCCGCCGCGACCGTCGACCCGTTTGAACAGGTGCGACGGGGTACGTTTGCGGACGGTCTTTATTATCGTCTCAACATCGTCCGTCTCCATCCCACGGGCCGCTAACTGACTGTCGCCGTCCGTGGACGCGAGCAGCGCTGTCTCCATGGACATTCTGCACGTTCGCGAGCGAGTTCTCGCCGGGTACGGCCAAGGGCTATTCCTGGGCAGTCTCCGATCTGTTGCCGGATACAGTTGTGGCATCGGGCAGTCGCTCGCCGGCCAACGTGAAGCCGGAGACGCGCAGCACCACAGAGCGAAGAACCGGCCGAGATCATGCGGACGCCTCAAACGGCCAGTGTGAAGGAAGCGGCCTGCGTCTTGCTAGGCAGGGGCACGCGGTTATGTGGTTGAGGAGGTATTCGAGATGAAGAAAATCCTACTCATCAGCGTCTTCGCTGGCAGTCTGGTCGCACTGGTGATCCGAACGTCTGCCATTGTCGCTAAAGGACAGCCGCCTGTGCAAAGCGCGGTGAGTCTGAGAATGGCGTTTCACGACGCGATGAGAAAGCTTTGGGAAGACCATATCATCTGGACTCGACAGGTCATCGTCGATGTCTTCGCGACCACGCCACCTTCGCCTGGCCTTCCTGATCTGCCATTCGCAGTCGATCGGCTCCTGAATGTAAATCAGACCGAAATCGGGAATGCGATAAAGCCGTATTATGGGAATGTTGCCGGCGACCAGTTAACAGGGCTCTTGAAGGTACATATCAGCGAGGCCGCGACGATACTAAACGATCTGAAAACGAGTTCGGCCCAACTCAATGATGACATAGCGGCCTGGTACGTGAATGCAAACGCTATCGCAAGTTTCCTAAACGGGCTCAATTCCAAGAACTGGCCATTGGTGGAGGCCCAGGACTTGATGAAGATGCATCTTGATAAAACCACCGATGAAGTGCTGGCTCGTTTCCAACAACGTTGGGCTGACGATGTAGCGGCGTTTGACGCGGTGCACGTGGAAATCCTTGAAATGGCTGACTTCCTGAGCGATGGCATCATCGACCAATTCCCGCAGAAATTTACGCAAGGCTCTGATAAATAGCCATTTGACTCGTCCCCGTCCGGTGCGAAGACTGCGCCGAGGTCGGATCGCCTGATTCTTGCGGAATTGACGCAGTCTGAGAAGGTGTCCTTCGCCAAAAAGTGTGCGGCATGCTCTCAAGCAAAAGCTCGGTCTGTTGCAACGCCGCGAGAGATGGCCGGATGTAACAAATCAACGATGACTTCCAGGCCCATCTGAGCAAATGGCAACCGCAGCGTCCGAGAGCGTCCTTCGGAATCTCCGACGAGTCCCGCACCAGAAAATTGACTTTGCGATGGAGAGGGCGAGCGTTCAGGCCGCCCGTCGCTCGTAGCGATGTGAAGGCCGCCGACTTCGGGGAACGCGACCACGCGGCCCTCGGCGGGTGGTTGACCGCGTCGTGGCACGGGCGCGTCCTTCTCAAGCGAAAGGTGTGTTCGCGCCCGCTGATGATACGAGATGTAACGCGCGAGCACGATCTGCAAGTGCACTTGGCCGAGGACGATGATGTGGTCGAGGCACTCTCGGCGCACAGACCCGATCAGGCACTCCGCATACGGATTCTGCCAGGGGCTCGAGGGCGCGCAGACTACTTCTGTGATGCCCATGCCGGTCACACGACGCCGGAACGCATCGCTGTAAATCGCGTCTCGGTCTCGCATGAGCCATCGAGGGGCGGTGTCATCTGGGAAGGCTTCAACGATCTGCTGCGCCGTCCATTCCGCGGTGGGATGGCTGGTGATCGCAAAGTGGACGATCCGTCGGCGTTGGTGGGCAAGCAGCACGAGGACGAAGAGGATGCGGCCAGTGATAGTCGGGACCGTGAAGAAGTCCATCGAGACGAGCGCTGGCGCGTGATTGGCGAGGAACGTGCGCCAGGTTTGGCCCGATGGCCCCTCTCGACGACGGAGGAGTCGCGAGACGGTGCGCTCGGAGATGTCGATGCCGAGCTTCAAGAGTTCAGCGTGGATCCGAGGCGCTCCTGTCCCTATCAGAAACTCGGTACTTCTTGTGGCGATCGAGCTTACGGCTCATGGGTGATAACGTGCGGCGGTATGCCCCAACTTCACACACTCCGACGGGTAGGGCTTCGAGGTATCTTTCTGAGGCACATTATTGCTGACTTAGAAATCAGCTCGTCGCCCGAACTCTTTTGAACATTTGAGGCTGCCGGACCAAAAGCTCATCAGTGATCTGCTGTTCAAGCTCGACCTTTGCGAATTAGTCGAGTCGTCCTCTTCGCTGATTTGATTTCCTCCTCCAGATTTCTTGAAGGTCGGTTGGATTTAGTTTTGGCGAACGACAGGTAAATCCACCGACCGACGAACCGTACCGAGAGTTGTGGGGGCGCGAAGCTTGCTGGACTTCGCGCAATACCCGGTCGCCCTTCGGAATTATTCCGGTTTTCAGAATTCGGTCACCGTGGCCGGCGTCTTAATTCTTCCACGGGGCAGTCTCGCGGGTTTTCTCACGGTTCGGGTAGCGGATCACAAGCACAAGATCGGCAGATGGTCCAGGTTCTCGGTCACTCGAAGTGGGAGGCGACCATTATGAAGCTGCTGGGCATGAAGAACAGGCTGGTGGTCGTTGCGGCGACTGTTGGCTTGATGTGGACGCGGCCAGCGTTCGCAACCACCATTGTGCTGGACGCGAACGGCGTCCAAGACCTGAACAACCTCCGGGATTTGGCGCTCGCGCTTCACAACTACAACGATGCGTTCGGCACATTACCGGCAGAGTTCTCCGGGACGAATAACACGCCGCTTTTGAGCTGGCGCGTCGCGATTTTGCCGTTCATCGGAGAGAGTGCGCTGTATTCGCAGTTCGATCTAACCAAGGCATGGAGCGACCCCGCGAACCTGTCGCTGCTTAACGACATACCTGCCATTTTTCGTGACCCGCTCGCCCCGGCTGGATCAACGAATACGAATTACGTGGGTGGCTCCATGCCTGCCGGGTCCAATCCTGGGACGCTCTTTCAGGGAACCGACACGTTCAACCTGCGGCGTGACGTCACGGACGGCACTGGCAACACGATTCTGCTTGGCGAAACGGTAACCGGCTCGATCCCGTGGACTGCGCCGGAGGACATCGCGATTGGGAGTTGCCCGACGCTCGGGGGAATCGGGTTTTCGAGCGAGTTCAACGGGGCGGTGCCATTTGCGTTCGCGGACGGGTCAGTTCAGCTGTTGCCAAACACCATTGATTGCACGACGTTGGAAGACCTCTTCCTGCGGGACAGCGGCCTTGTCAAAGCGTTTCCGACAGTGGACGTCGTCTTTCCCGTTCCCGAGCCTATGTCGTTGATCCTCGTCGCCTCAGGCTTGGCTATCGCAGCCCGCCGACGGATTAGAAGCCTTCGACGCGGCAACAGGCTGTAATCGTCCAGGCTTGGTAGCATCGGGCACCGGCGCGCCGGGCTGCAACGTTCTCGGACAGTTCGGTATTCCGCCACCGGCGCCAGACTCGTGACGAGAACACCCACAGGAGTCGGTCGGCTCGACTAGCCGAAGTCGTCGAGGCGCGGCCTGCTGGAGGATCGCGAGCTGGTGCCGGAAAGCCCGGATCTCAGCTGCGAGTTCGGCCCGCGTGCGGAGGCGGGACCGAATCACCGCGAGAAAAGCCGTGATGGTCGGGCGCATGACTGTTGAACGTTATCAGCAGAAGTCGGTAACCTCAATCGCTACAATCAGTACGAAGTGTTCGGTAGGGACAGGTGCCGTTCGCGCCGGTCTCGCCTAACCGCCACTCCCGGACGCGGGTTTGATGCCACCAACCCGTGTGTTGCAACCCGGCACCAGCTACTCTTTGGACCGGATGCTGCCAAGTGCCAGCTTGAGACCGAGGAAACGCGCGTATCGCTGGAACGCGTGTGAAAGAGCCTCCCCTGTCCTTCGGGTCTGCGGCTCGAAGAGCGCTGCGGAGCAGATGAGACCCCCGCGGTCGAGCCGCCGCTTCCAGGTTCCGACGATCTTCCCATCGGTCACGACGAGTGGAGACAGAATCCCACCGGCGATGACTCGCTTCGTGGCGGAACGATCGAGTTGGGCGCTGCGATCGGCGTAACCGACGACGAACTCGTCGAATGCCGGAAGAATGTGTGTGCCAGGACGGGACGCTCGCGGGGACGAGGCTGCTGGAGCCGACCAAAAACTCCGGTCGTCGACGACCACATGATCGATCGAACCGCTCGCCAACTGAATCGCGTGGCGAACCTCGGCGACCTTGAGCCCCGACCACCACGCGAAATCGGCAACCGTGGCAGGCCCATGGCCGGCGAAGTATCGGTGCGCGAGCGTGGCCAGCGCTTCGTCACGACCGAGAGACTTCGCCCGTGGGAGCCACTCGTCGAAAAGGACGAAGGTGTGTTGCTTCCCCCGACGGGGACCGAAGCAGAGGAAGCAATCCTGAGCGAGTCGCCAGAGAATGTGAAGGCCGCGCTGGCCGCCGGCCGCGATTCCCGCACCCTCGAGGATGTTGTACGCCTCGGGCCGCGTTAATCCGTGCCGTTTCTCGAGGCTCTTTGCGAGGACCCATCTCGCGCGCTTGAGAACCGCCTCGTCGATGCCGAATGAGCGGAGACGGGTGGCGGCGGCCGCGACCGGCCTCGGTGACAAGAGTTCCGTCATCCAGCGGGTATCACCGGCGCTCACGAAATGAAGGGTTCCGCGCATCGGCCAGGTGCGCACGATCACCCGCTCAGCCAGAGCGCGCTCCACATCATGTTCGGTGCTCGCTTTGAGGCGGAGGCCGACAGCCCAGAGCGCGCCGAGATAGTCCTGAGCCTGTACCGCACAGAGACATTGGACCGCCTCGCCGACCTGCGTGAAAGTGGTCGATGAAATATGCTGTGCCTCGAGCCGGCGGTGGCTGATTTCACGGAAAGGCGTCGAGGGTATTCGAATCTCCTGAAGCGCAGGCCGCGCGATTTTTGCGCGCCGAAGCATTTTCTGGCGCGCACGATCGCCGCTCGCGTCGCGATCGTCGTCCCAGTTTGCGCGCGGTCCAATTGGAAGTAAAGTCGCGACTAAAATCCGGAGACCTCATGAGCTCGCGCGACTGCGAGACACAAAAGAAGATGGTGATGTTTGCATCGCTCGATTAACACGCCGCAGTACCTTGAATTGAGGCACCTGTATCAACGGCTGACCTTCCGCAACAGGCCTTCCACGGTGTTCAGGCTCCGAGCCGTCCACACTCCGCCGAACTGAGCGGCAGCTTCGGCCGCTATGCGACCCCACCTGCCGCGCCGTTTCGTTCGGTCCAGCGTGTCGCGTGATGTCAGGCAGTCGTTCTTCCAAGCGAAGACGACGTTCGCGTTGATGCGTGTGAGCTTGCCGCGGGCCGATATCGACGTTCAGTCCCAACGAATCGGCCAAGACGACGAACGGTTGATCACGCGGCCCCGGTAGTAGTTGAGCAGCACCGAATGCACCTCATTCTTCAGGCGCACCCTCCGGCGCACGATCTGTGCTCGCCGCGCAACCTGTCGCCGAAGCGTCTGGGTTGCATATCGAGAATCCACACCTCCAGCGAGGAACCCGCTCGCATACAGCTGTGCGAGGACCGCGGCGTCGAATCGCCGGTCGAGAAACACGTCGCCCGGCCTGAATCCCGACGGTTGTCTCACCGACTACGCGCAGCAGCGGCACCTGGTTTGCACTGAGCTCGCCGCGCGTGAGGTGTCGCTGTTGAAAACTCGATCTGTGCCGAATGAGCATGAGCCCGTCGTCCCATCGTTCGACCCGAAGCGATCGAGCGATTGATCACGCGGCGTGTTTGCAGTAATTGAGCAGTCCACCCAGGCGTTGCTGTCGATGGATTCGACCGCCGCTGGTCGTGGGTGCGCCCTCAATCAGCGCATTCTCCAGACCTTGATGATTCCTCTCGCGATGGTAGTGCGCGACGAACTCGGTCACCGCTCGTCGGAAATGCTGTTCGCCCAATGGGATCGGCCGGTCGAGACATTCTTCCTTGATCGACTTCACAAATCGCTCTGCGTACGCATTCGCATTCGGGGCCTGATACGGGGTCTGCACCACGCGAATCCCGGCCTCCTCGAGCCGTTCACGTACGACCCTGCTCCACTTCGCGTCCCGATCGCAGATCAACACCCGAGGCAGGCTCGCATCCGCCATCGTGAGCGTCCGCACGACCTGGTACATAAACGCGTCGTCCGGATGGGTGTGGTGCCGAGCACCTGCACGCGACGGGTTGCGAGATCAATCACGAACACCGTGTAGAACGTCACGAGGCCCCGCCACGTCCAGACCTCGGTCGTGAAGAAATCGGCCGCCGTGATCGCCCCCCAATGCGCCCGCAGAAATTTCTGCCACGATGTCGGACGCGTTGGTGTCGGCGGCAGACCGTTGGCCTTCAAGATGCGCGCGACCGTCGATCGGCCGACCTGATGCCCGAGATTCTTGAGGACACCTTGGATCCGCGTGTACCCCCACGTCGGATTTTCACCAGCCATTCGCACCACGAGGTGTCGGATCTCAGCGAGAACCCCGCCGCGGCTGCTTCGCCTCCCCCTATACGTCCCCTTGCGCGCCACCAGCTGCCTGTGCCATCGCAGCAAAGGTATCGGGGGTGACAATCGTCGCGACGTCGCGCAAGGCCTGCCGACCTCGCCTGTGGGCTCGTACGGCGAGTCGCCGCCGGTCCTCGTCAGAGAACCGCAGTCGTCGCCGACCGACCCGTCGCCGAAGGAAGCGATTCTCTTCGATCAGGTAGGCGAGCGCCTCCCGCTCCCGGCGATCGAGCCAGCCGGTGATGGCGAGGAGCAACAAACGAAGGGCCGACATGTCGATCACGGGTCGGAGTTATATCACATGGTCGCCGAAAAACCTCTGAAGTGCGTCGATCCTGAGGTGGGACAATACGAGGCTGGAACATGGGTCGACGGTAAAACGATGGCTTCGGCGAGTAAACAGATTTGCTTGAAGAGCCGCTTGCGACTGCTGTACGGCACATCTCCTGCAGGCCAGCGGTCCGCCCAACGGTTCGTCGTCACAATACAAGAGGAACGGTCCCGCAAATGATTCAGGCGAAGCGACAATCCGATGCCGGCGTGATCGAGCGCCATTCTTTCGCAGAGTCGGCAATGTCTTTGCTCTCCTTGGCATTAGCCGACGTGGACATCGAACCCCAGCCCAGCGACGCGCGATGGGCACCGTGTCGATGGCTGATCGGTGCCGCAGTCAGGGTGGTGCTGATCGGCTTGGCTGGCGGAGCGCTGACGAACGTCGCGTTCGGCCAGGATGTGGTGCAGCACCATGTGGATGCGGCGCGCGACGGTCTTTTCATCGATCCTCTGATCACACTGGCCTCAGCTGGCGCGGCCAGCCTCGATCCAGCATTTGTCGCGACATGGTCCGGTTCTGTGTACGCGCAACCGCTGTTTGTCACCAATGGGCCAGCCGGCGCCGCGGCGTTTATCGTTGCCACCGAACAGAACGACGTGATGGCGTTTGCCGCCACCGACGGATCGCTGTTGTGGCTCACCCACCTTGGGACTCCTGTTCCGGGACCGAACCTCCCGTGCGGCGACATCGACCCGCTCGGCGTCACCGGGACGCCTGTCGTCGACGTGGCTGCGAGGGCGCTGTACGTGGCCGCCATGACGACGCCAGATGATGGGACCACCATGCGGCATCTCGTCATGGCGTTGTCGCTCGATGACGGATCGATCCTGCCCGGCTGGCCCGTGTCAGTCGACGGTATGATCTCAGGGACAGCCACCTTCGATTCGACTGTCCAAAACCAACGAGGGGCGCTGCTGCTCGCCTCCGGAACACTTTACGTGCCGTATGGGGGGCACTTCGGGGATTGCGGCGCGTATCACGGCTGGGTCGTGGCCGTGCCGGTCACGAATCCTGCAAATGCGACCGCGTGGGCTACCGGCGCCCAAGGGGGCGGAATCTGGGCGATCGGCGGCCCGTCAAGCGATGGTCAATCAATCTTTGCAGTCACTGGGAACACGTTCAACACGTCGGAGTGGCAGGGTGGAGAAGCCGTCATCCGCCTGGGCCCGGGCGCAACCTTCTCGGGTCAGCCGGCTGATTATTTCGCTCCATCGAACTGGCTCCAGTTAGACGCGGCTGACCTCGATCTTGGTGGATCGGGTGCGGTCCTTGTCAATGTGCCCGCCGCCACGCCGTCTCAGGTTGTGGTGGCACTGGGCAAGAACGGCGTCGCGTACTTGAACGATCCGTCGAATCTCGGTGGCATTGGGACGGGCGACGGCTACAACGGCGAAGGTCTGCAAAGCCAGCTCGTGTCGAGCGGAGTGATCAGGAATGCGGCTGCGGCCTACACCGCACCCTCGGGGACCTATGTCGTATTCAACACCTCGGGCGCAGGCGTTGGCTGCCCGGGAACCGCCGGCAATCTCGTGGCGCTCAGGATCGGCGCTAGCGCGCCGCCCACGATAGACGTCGCCTGGTGCGCCAGTGTGGATGGTCGAGGCTCACCGATCGTCACGACAGTCGATGGAACCGCCCAGCCAGTTGTGTGGATCGTCGGGAGTGAGGGGAGCAATCGGCTGTTCGCGTTCAACGGCGAAACAGGAGATACGCTGTTCGCGGGGGGTGGCCCCGACGACCAGATGAGTCTCGTCCGACGCTACCAGACACCAATTGCCGTTAACGGAAGGATCTACGTTGCAGCCGATGGACAGCTGTTCGCGTTCACGACGCAGTGAATGGCAGCCCCGAAATATCCCACAGCAGGATCGACGGTGGGCGAACGGCCCAATTCTCCTGCTGTGACATCCGTGCCGTTTTCGTGCCGTTTGCCGGACACAACGTCCGGCAACACCCCACCGTGTTCCTCATTGATCTCGCGACTCGGCGCGTGCAGGTGCTTGGGAATCACGGACGACGCGTTTATGCGCCAAGTCGTGCGGATACTCACGATGGCCGATGTGGATCCGTGTCGTGTGTTGATCTGCGACCGGGATACGAAGTGGAGCGCGGCGGTGCGCGAACGGCTTGACGAAGCGGGGATGCGTGTCGTGCAGACGCCGTACCAAGCGCCGAACGCCGATGCTCATGCCGAAAGATTCGTGCGGTCCATCAAGGAAGAATGCCTAAACCGAATCATTCCGTTTGGCGAGCGTCATCTTCGGCGGGCTGTGAACGAATACGTCACGCACTACCATCTCGAGCGGAATCATCAAGGGCTCGGGAACGCGCTCATCGATGGCGTTGGGGCCCGCAGCGTGGGTGCCATTCGCCGCCACCCTCGTCTGGGCGGCTTGCTGAATTACTACGATCGCGCGGCGTGATTCGCGGTTCGATCGGCGAATGGGACATTACGGGCAGCCCTCCAGGGATGGCACGAGCCGTGTGAGTCGAGAGACTCACGCACGCATCTGATGAGCGGCTCGGGGTGAAACTCCTCGGGTCGACTCTTCCGTGGAGGCAGCTTCGACCGGCGCCTTGAGCGAGAGGCCGCGTGAAAGGCGCGTGTCAATACTTTACTTTCTGCAGATGACAGGCCAATTGATTTGAGCTGAGGTGACCATGAGACGAACACAGACCTGCTCATGTGTGATCGCCCTCTTTCTGCTCCTCGTTTCCGCCCGCATCCGCGCGCGGGAGTCGAATGCCAGCGAAGAGGCCGCCTTCTCCGTCCTCGTGTTTTCGAAGACAACAGGATTTCGCCACGACTCCATCCCTGACGGGATCGCCGCGATCCAACAATTGGGCGCCGACAATGGCTTCTACGTGACCGCCACGGAGGACGATGCCCAGTTCACCGATGACAACCTTGCGAACTACGCGGTCGTCGTCTTCCTCAACACGACGGGGACAGTATTGAATGACGACGAGAAGGCCGCCTTCATGCGGTACATCGAGAACGGGGGCGGGTTCGTCGGCGTTCATTCGGCCACCGACACTGAATACGACTGGCCCTGGTACGGACAGCTCGTGGGCGCGTACTTCCAGGACCATCCTGACATTCAACAGGCCGAGGTCGACGTCGTGGATCACCAGCATCCATCCACGATGGACCTCCCATTGGTCTGGACGCGCACGGATGAGTGGTACAACTTCCAGACAAACCCGCGTGGCACGGTTCATGTACTCGCAGTGCTGGACGAAACGACCTACGACGGCGGCACGATGGGCGACCATCCGATCTCGTGGTGTCACGAGTTCGACAACGGCCGATCGTGGTACACGGAAATGGGTCATACCCAGGAGACTTACAGTGAAACCTTGTATCTCAATCACCTCCTGGGCGGACTCCAATATGTGGCAGGCCAGCTCCCCGGCGACTGCACGCCGTAACTCTTCCCCGAATTGGCGTCTTGAGCACCGTCAGACCCATCGCGACCAAGCTTCGATCCACCCCCTCCGCCAAAAACATAGGCGTCCGGCCGCAGCTTTGCGCGGCGCTCGAGAATCGCAAGGCGTCCTGGAGGTCTGGACACGACGGATTGTGCAGTGGAATACGACGGAGCGTCCGACCGCCGATTGGACCGCGCAGGCACCTCAGGCGAACGCGTTTTGTGAACGCCTGGCGGGGGACAATCCGCCGCGCATGCTTAGACTTCCTAATTCCAGTCAATGAGCGCAGATCTCCGATGGATCCTTCAGCGGTGGGTCGCGCACCACAACCGCGGGCCGTATCGTCCCATGTCAGGCTCGACAGGATTACGCGTATTTTTGGTGCGTGTCTGATATAAGTTCCCGCTCGTGATCGATGTGTCCGTGCTTCGGTTCTTGCTCCTCTGCATCACTGGTTGGTTGGATCGCCGGGAACGCGAGGCGCTCGCCTATTTGGTCGAAGAGAATCGCCTCCTCCGGCGCCAGCTCGGTGGACGGCGGCTGCGGTTTACTGACGATGACCGGCGGCGACTCGCCATGCGCGCCCACCGGCTCGGCCGCGCCGCGTTGCGTGACCTCGCGACGGTCGTCACGCCAGACACGCTGCTGCGATGGCACCGGCAGCTGGCGGCGCGCAAGTGGACGTATACGACGAAGGGAACCGGCCGTCGTGGTGTTCTGGTCGAGATTCGGCAACTCGTCGTGCGGATGGCCGAGGACAATCCGACGTGAGGTTACACGCGCATTCAGGGTGCGCTCAAGAACGTTGGGCGCCAAGTCGGGCGATCGACGATTGCGCGGATTTTGAAGGCCCACGGTCTGCTCCCAGCGCCGCAGCGCCCGACGTCGTGGCAGACGTTTCTGCGCGCGCACTGGGGAGCGATCGCCGGAACCGATTTCTTCACCACCGAAGTGTGGACGTGGCGTGGCCTGGTGACGTTCTACACGGTGTTCGCCGTCGATCTGGCGCCCCGTCGTGTCCGGGTGCTCGGAACGACACCGTATCCCGACGAAGCGTTTATGCGCCAAGTGGTGCGGACGTTCACGATGGCGGATGCGGATCCTTGTCGTGTGTTGATCTGCGATCGGGATGCGAAGCGGAGCTCGGCGGTGCGCGAACGGCTCAAGGAGGCTGGGATTCGGGTGGTGCAAACTCCGTATCAGGCCCCGAACGCGAATGCGCATGCCGAAAGATTTGTGCGATCGATCAAGGAAGAATGCCTGGACCGGAT
>JBPYEE010000231.1:0-8065 GCA_051985095.1 Vicinamibacterales bacterium
GAAGGGATGCCTGCTCGAACACACGGTGAACGGCCCAGAACGTCAATGGCATCCAGACGGTCCATTGAAGCTCCAGGTGCATGAAGTGTTCAATTCGATAGGGAGCAAGTGCAAAAATCGCGGCTGATACCAACGCCGCGTCCGGATCGTGCGTCAGGTGACGCACCAATACGAACATCCCCATTCCAGATGAGACGATGCCCGTCAGCAAAAGCAGGTTGTAGATAAGAACAGGGTTGACGTTCGCCCAGAGCCATGGGGTGGCGATCAGTCCCTCGAGCAGCGTGGAATCGGAGTAAGCCAGCGTCCGGGCGTGCGGGTAGAAGATGTTGCCGTCAAACAAGTGCTGAGAGTCGCGTGGCAGCGTGTGCGCGATCCAGCTGAGACGCCACATGCTGAGGAACGGATCGTTGTGGTCGGGTACCGCGGATGCGAGATGCAGCGCCTGGGGCCACGTGAGAATGACTGTCAGCGCCATCAAAGCGGTCGCCGCGCCGAACAGCGTATTTCGAAACATCGCGATCCGGGCTTTTCGCGCTAGATCAACGGTCGCCACGTGTAGAACAACGCTGCATTCAACGCCTGAAAGGCCGTGAAGCCGACGATCCAGGCCGTACGATGACGCTCCGGTATTGCGTCGGCGAGCCACACGAACACCGGAAACAACACGGATGAAAAGCGTCCGGCCGACAGCCAGCCACCGCTGGCGATTGGCGGCAACGTGATTACCAGAATCATTGCGGCGTACGCGACGCCGATTCGATATGCCACTGGCAGGAGTGCCGCGAGCGTAAACAGCGCTGCGAGCATGTTCAGCACGTCGTATCCACCCACCGTCAAGTACGCACTCAGCCCAGCGTGCTCGACAAAGGTGTACTGCTTCGCGATCACTCGGGTCAGCGGTTCGTAGGTGCGCTGCCACGCAGCCTGTCCGCGCACCCATGCTAGAGGATCGCCGGTGAGGTGCCAGACGAACACCGCGTAGAGCAGCAGACCCAGGGCGGGCATTGCTGCAGCTGCGAGAGCGCGAAGGGTCCGGCCCTCGGTAGACGAAGGCGGCCTGGCGAGTGGAACGGCCGGGCGCACGTGCGATGCGGCTGCGGTCGCGACCCGCGGCGAGAGCGCGAGGATTGCGAGTGGGATCGACAGCACTGCGCCATTTGGTTTTGTCAATCCGGCGAGTACCCCCCACAACGCCGCTCGGCCGAACTGCCCGCTCGTCATGTGGTAGAAGGCTGCGACTGCACAGAGCAGAAAGAGCGATTCGGTGTAGATGGCACCGAAAAACAGTGCGAACGGATACGATGCGATCAGCCACATCGCATACCGTGCCTTGTCGTCGTTCAGAAAGCCGCGGGCAAGGGCGTATAGATACAGGAGCGCAGCAAAAAACGACGCCAGCGATACAACCATTCCGGCCGATACGTACCCGCTCATGTGGCCGCCGAATAATCGGCCAACCGCGCGTACCAACAATGGGTAAGCGGGAAAGAACACAATGTTCTGCTGCACGTTCCGTTCGGCCGGCACAAACCGGTAGCCATCGGTGACGATCTGGAGATACCAGCCAGCGTCCCACCGAACCGGCAGGTTCAGAAACTCGTTGTTGAAATGGCGCAACGGCGCACGGCCGTTGACGTAGCCGAACAGGCTTACCGCAACATAGCCAACGAGCAGGATCGATACGCGCGTTGCCACGACGGTCACTGCGGCCGCTCGCACCTGCGGCCGACGCAGCCATTCGGCGAGCGAAACCGGCAACTCGCGGTACGCGGCCCTCTGCGGCGCCACCGTGTGGCGGACCAGAGCCAAGCCAACGGCCCACAGCAGCGGCCACCAGGGCGAGGTCACCGACACGCGAACACCCGCGATCGATTCCCGGAAGCCGCCGGAAATCGCCACCGTCACGCCGAGCGCTGCGAACAGTAGACAGAGGACGTCGACCAGTCGCGCCCAACGCGGGACGACAGGAGGCTCGGAGATGTCGCGAAGCAGCACGGTTGGCGATTATATCGACGGGGCAGTTCGTGACGGCGTCGAATGTACGATATTGTCGAGGTAATCGCCTCGTTCGTGAAATGTTCTGCGTGCACTCCCGCGCAAACTCTCGCTGAGCATTGAACCACGCTCCCGACGTGTTGATATGCGACTCGGGTCGCCAGCCTCATGACCGCGATTGTTATCGTGCGCGCCCGTAACGACGCGTGACGATCCTCTAGGGCTGGCTCGATGAAAACTGAAGACCCGATCGTGGGTCGAACAAACACCTTCTGGCAGTAATGACGTTGGGTATGTCAGTGTGGCGGTGACCATGTTTATCACGATAGTCGCAATCGATGACAACAGTCGGCTGCCGCTGCACAGACCGATCCCGTCAACCGAGGTCGGCGGCGCCTCGGCACAGACGCGATGCGACAGCGGTACGCTCGGACCGGCGATGAAGAGTGCCGTGAAGCGCAAGTCAACGGAGCCGGTGTGAGTCCGGCCAAGGGTGTCGGTACGCCTTGGCCAATAACTGGGAGATAGGGGCCACCTGACCCTTCGAAGGCCCTGCGGACGACGCCCGCCTTAAGCGGACCAGCCACGGCTCCCTGGTGGTCCATAACACTGTGGATTCTTCGCGGCCGAATGCCCGGCGATGAAAGTACCGGAGGCCGTCGATCACCGAACAGGGATAGCTGTCGGGTCTACACCAGATGCGGCTTCCTCGTTCATGTGCTCGGCGAGCAGGTTCCAGCTAACGAAGTGGCCGCTGGCATCGGGCGCGCCGCTCTCAGGGTTGTAGTTCTCGTTCATGCCACCGGTCTTCTGGAAATCGGCAGTCAGCAGGCGCTCGGTCTTCTCGGCGAGCTCCGCGGCTTCGGCGGCGCGGCCGTACTTCAGCAGCCCGTGCATCATCAGATAGTTGGACAATATCCAGACCGGCCCTCGCCAGTAGCCCGCACCGGGGTCGTACAGCTTCTCAGTTTTCGATAAGGTGCGCACTCCGTGGGGCGACCAGAACTGCGCGGGGTCGAGCAGTATCGCGATCATGCGTTTCGCCTGAACCGGTGACGCGATGCCGGCCCAGAGGGGTACGAAGTTCGTCCACGTTCTGATCTTGACGAACCGCCCCGTGCGGGTGTCGATGTTCCAGTAAGAGCCGTCCCTCTCCGACCACATCCGGCGCTGTACGACGGCCTTCAGCGATGTCGCCTTCTGCTCATAGAGCTGCGCCTCGCGAGGCTCGTCGAGGCGCCGCGCCAGGAACGCAAGCGCCAGATATTCGCGGTAAATGTAGCTCTGGAGATCGACGCCCTCCGTCGTCTGGGAAGGCGCATCCGCGACGGCCGGATTGTTGTCGGTGCCGCTTTCGACGCCGTTGTACCACACGAACAGCCCGTCGGGCGCACGGCGGTTGTTCTCCCAGAAGACCAATGTGTCCTTGAGCTTCTGCAGATAGCTCTGGCGCGGGGCAGCGTTCGGCCGTTCGAAGAACTGCAGCTTGCGGTAGTTCGGATCGGAGGACGGCGGCGGATCGGATCCGCGCAGCCAGGACACGTCCCCCGAGGTCAGCGACGCACGAACGGCCGCCTGGGCCAGAAACGGCTTGCACATCTCGGGCAGCGCCCAGAGCGCGTCGGGCGCGATCTCGCGCGGCGTGTAGCCGGTCCAGTTGGCGAACTCGTCGACGAATGCGAGGAAATCCTCAATCGATCCGACGACTGGTTGCGAAACCTTATCGTAGCTGAGTGCGGCGCTCATGAAGTACATGTCCCAGTCGAACAGCTGGAAGTACGGGCCGTCGGGGACGATGTATTCGTGTAGCAGGATGCCCGCCGGTGGCTTGACGATGTGACGTTTCAGCTCGTGACTTGCAATCAGCGATGAGAGCGAAGGCGGCCTCTCCTGCGTGGCCGACATCTGCGCGCAGATCAGCAGCGGCACGACAAACAGACCAGCAGCTCTGGATACGAAGGTGCTCATCGACTCCTCCGCGCGTGTACGAATCCAAACAGCGCCAGGCCGCACACCAGCATCGCGGCGCCCCACCACAGATTCACGTTCACGCCCAGCACTGCCGCGCGTTCGACCACACCGTCGATGACGAGGATGACGCCGTAAGTCCCGAGCAGCAACGCGATTGCGTAGCGCAGATCGAGATCCATCGGATCACCAGAAAATCACGTTGAGCGCAGCCGTCACTACGAGGACCGCCGCCGCGAGGACGAGGGGCCGCTGGTGAAACGGCTCGTGCGCGACGCTCGCTCGGTCGGTCAATCCATATACGAGCCCTTTAAGCTCGGACGGCGCCTTTGGCGGCGTCGTCAGGCTGATAATCGCCGTCACGGCGAAGCAGGTGGTCCACGCGATGATCGCGCCCCAGAAGTTCTGCGCCATGTCCGACGGATACAGATGCACGATCGCGAGTTTCCCGAGCAGCGAGCCGGCACCCCGGACGCCCGTCAGTTCGTAATGGAGCGCGGCCGCGCCAGTGCCTGACACCAGGCCCCAAAACGCGCCGTGGCCCGTCGTCCGGCTCCAGAACATGCCCAAGAGGAACGTCGCAAAGAGCGGTGCGTTCACGAACGAGAACACCAACTGCAGCATGTCCATGATGTTGTTGAAGCGCATGGCGGCGTAGGCGGTCGCGACGCTGATGACGATCCCGACCACCGTCGCCATCCGGCCCATCCACACGTAATGCGCGTCGCTCTCACTCGGCCGAATGTAGCTCTGGTAGATGTCGAACGTCCACACGGTGTTGAAGGCGGTGACGTTGCCAGCCATGCCCGACATGAAGCTGGCCAGCAGCGCCGTCAGCCCGAGGCCCAGCAGCCCCGCCGGGTAGTAGCGGGACATCATCATCGGCAACGCCATGTTGTAGTCGTACGAGCCGTCCGCAAGCTTCGGCAGCAGCGGCGCCGCTCCGGCATTGGGATGGAGCGTGAGGCCGAGCGCGACGATCCCCGGCACGATCACGAGGAACGGAAAGAACATCTTGGGAATCGCCGCGATCAACGGCGTCCGCCGGGCTGCTTCGATCGAGTCGGCGGCCATCGCCCGCTGCACGACCAGGAAATCGGTGCACCAGTACCCGAACGACAGGACGAACCCCAGACCCATCACCATCCCGAACCACTCGACGCCCATGGGGTTTGCGTCCGCGCGTTCGAGATACGTCCAGGAGTGCACGAACGTCTGCGGCACGCGCGCGACGAGCCCTTGCCATCCGCCGGCGTCGCGAAGCCCCAGAAACACGACCGGCGCGAACCCGAAGACGATCAGAACGAACTGGAGTACTTCGTTGTAGATGGCGCTCGTGAGGCCGCCGAGCGCGATGTAGCAGAGGACGACGAGCGCCGACACCACGATGCTCGCGTGGATGTTCCACCCGAGCAGTAGCCCGAGCAGTGCGCCCATCGCGTACATGCTGATGCCGGACGAGAAGACGGTCATCGCGGCGAACGTCAGGGCATTGAAGGCGCGCGTCTTCTCGTCGAAGCGAAGCTTGAGGTACTCCGGAACGCTCCGTGCGCGCGAGCCGTAGTAGAACGGCATCATGAAAACGCCGACGAATGCCATCGCGGGAATTGCGCCGACCCAGTAGAAGTGGCTGGTCAGGATGCCGTACTTTGCGCCGCTCGCCGCCATGCCGATCATCTCCTGCGCGCCGAGATTCGCTGAGAGGAACGCAAGGCCGGCAACCCAGGCCGGCATCGATCGGCCGGCGAGGAAGAACTCCGTGCTGCCGGTCATCCGCCTCCGGAGCAGCAGGCCGATGACGAGCACGAACACACCATAGATCGCAATGAGAAGGATATCGATCGGCGCGAGGTGCATCAGAATTCCTCTCCGGACAGTGCGCACGCGGTCCGGTATGCCTCCGATGCCGGTTGGCGCGCTCCGGACCCCAGCCATCATCGGCGATCACCGCCTGATCCGCCAGCGATCGCGCGCCGGTGCCTCGGCCATATTCCCTCTGCGTGAGACCACTCGCAGTCGTGGCCTTCGCGGCGCGGAGAGTCAGGGCGTTTCGGGGGCCTCTAAGGACGGTGACGACCTGATCCCGAGCACCCAAGGATTGACCACACGCGGAGGGGACTCCTCTCGGACTGTGTCTGTGGCCTTTCGGCAGGTTGAAGCATCGGGGGGCGAAGGGGTCTCCGTCCGTGCCCATTGTCAGCCGTGCCACCTCGCAACTGGGGCGGGCCCCTTCCCGAGATGGGCGTGTAGAGCGTCGGTGCCACATCTCCAAACGTGTCATGACGCTAACGGAGAACCTTGCCAGCTGGACAAGCACCATCGAGTCTCTCTACCGAGGCCAAAACCGTTGGGGCAGGCCCAGAGCAACGACGGGTGGGAAGCGTCGATCCGAACGAGCGAGGACACGGAGTTGATGGAGAATGTCGAACAGGACGTTACACGCGTGAACAGGCCGACCTGAGCGCCGCGACCATCCGGAGGACGTCACGCCGGACGTAGAATGGCCAGACGAAACGCAAGCGTCAAGAGTTTTGCCGGACGCACGCACGGGACAACTACAGAGTGACCAACCCCGCACAACGCCAGTCGGCCGCAACACCTCAGAAGCCGGATCTCACGGAGACCCTGGCGCCCGCCTCACAGAACGGGTCGGCATTCACCAACCGTGTACCCTGCGCGGCAGCGGTTGCTTGTGACCGAGCTTTTCAAATTAATAGATTGGACGGCTGCTATGACGACGATTGGCTTGATTGGCGCAGGACACATCGGCAGCCAGCTCGCCCGGCTCGCTGTCGCACACGGTCATGACGTTGTGATCAGTAACTCACGCGGACCCCAGACGCTTGCACCGCTCGTCGCGGAGCTCGGCGCGCACGCGCGAGCTGCCACGCCCGGCGAAGCCGCCGCCGCCGGAGACATCGTCGTCGTCACAATCCCGCTGAAGGCCGTCGACACCGTTCCGGTCGAGCCGCTCAAAGGGAAGATCGTCATCGACACGAACAACTATTACCCGCAGCGCGATGGACATATTCCCGAGCTCGACAACGAGTCGACGACGACAGCAGAGTTGCTGCAGCGGCATCTGCCGCAGTCGAAGGTGGTCAAGGCGTTCAATCATCTCTACGCAGCCGAGTTGACGACGCATGGCCAGCCGAAAGGAACACCCAAGCGGCGTGCGCTCGTGATCGCGGGGGACGACGCCTCCGCGAAGCGAACCGTCGCCGATCTGATCGATCAGTTCGGATTCGACGTCGTTGACGCGGGCCCGCTGAAGGAAGGGTGGCGGATCCAGCGGGACACCCCCGGGTACGGACCGCGCCGTACCGCGGAGGAATTGCGGCACGACCTGGCCGCTGCAAAACGATACCGAGACATGCATCCCCAGGCGTGAAGGGATGGATCCGTGGCACTGCTGATCCATCGGTTGCGGTTCGGGTGACCATCACGTTCCACGATCGGTTCTGGCGGAGACGATGCCCCGGTCCTGCTGATGACGCTTGCGCTCTGGCTCGATGCCGAGCGCTGTCACGACTCATGTACTGAAGGAAATATCGCGAGCATCAGGTCTCGAACGTCAATCGGCGGTTCGCCATCAGTCCAGGCGGCCCGACCCATCAGGCCGAGCAGACAAGGGAGCATCCGGTATCCACCTGATGGTCGCTGCAAGCCCGTACGCTCTTCACGGGCGGGTATGCTAACCTCTTCTCGGAGGGAGCAAGATGCGAGATGTGATTCGCACCGTCTGCATATGCCTCGCGGCAGCTGGTGCCCTCGCGATCGGCGCCGCGCAATTGCCATCCGTGCCCGGTCAGCCGGAATTGAAAGTAGGCGACGCGGCGCCCGATTTCACGCTGCCCGCGACCGACGGAAATACTTATTCATTGTCCAAGCTGAGGGGAAAGGCTGTGGTTCTAGCCTGGTTCCCGAAAGCTTTCACCGCTGGTTGAACGGCCGAATGCCAAGCGCTCCGTGAGAGCGGGCCGATGATCCGCGCATTCGACGTCGCGTATTTCATGATCAGCACCGACACTCTCGAGGACAACATCGCATTCGCCAAAAAGGAGAACGCCGATTTTCCGCTCCTGGCCGACCCGACGAA
>JBPYEE010000232.1:0-7619 GCA_051985095.1 Vicinamibacterales bacterium
CCCGCGAAGATCTTCACGATGCATTCATCGTTGATTGTGAAGAAGATCTGCGCCACCCGGCCTGAGAAGATCGCCCAAGTGCTCGACGCGCTTCGCACGTTCTTCTCGTAAGCTCCCGTCGCTACGGCCAGCCCCTGCGCAGATAGTCCTGCCGAAACGCCTCCGCTACGTACTGCGCGCCGTCCATCGTGGCGCTGCGCCGAGCCAGCGGCAGCTCGCCATCTTCCCCGAGCTGGACGTCGACGCCGGCGCTGGCGCGAATGTCGTTCCGGATCTCGCATCGCACGATGTGATCATCGCGCCGTAACTCCCAGATCCTGATACCGGCCACAGGCACGCGCGTCGCCGGTTGCAGGTTTGGAGCGTAGAACGGTTCGTTCGCCATCGATCGATCCTCACATCCGAGCCTGACAGCCGAGGTCACCGCTTGCCCCTACACAGATACGGCTCGGCTGAAAACAGTCGGGCGGCATGTCGCTCAAGCGTTTCCGTCCTCAGCGCGTAGAATCGTCACGTCGTGTGCGCGGATCTGCCCCGCGCGGGACAGACGACACCAGGTGCCCGCGCCTATTCTTCGCTCGTTCAACGCGAGTCACTGCTGGTCGGACGATCCCACCGGCGCTCTCGCAGTTTTCCATGAGGGAGTGATGCCCGCGGTTGGTTCGTTACTCGGGGACGCGCGGCCGACGTCTCGCCGGCGCGACGCTCTCAATCGTCTTCGTGCTCGGGGTGTGACCGTCGTCCTTCGCGCGGGGTGGTTCGCCGTGGGAGCGGGCGGCGGCGATCTCGAACAGTCCGGCCGGCGCAGACCCGTCGGCCCCCGGGAATCGGATGTCTCTCAGAACTCGGTCTGCACCCGGACGGCGAAACTCCGGGGAGGCGCCAGCGCGGTCCCGGAAAACAGGCCGGCAAAGTTAATGACGTTGAGCCGGTTGGTGAGATTGACCGTATTGGCCTGAAGGCGGATGCGTTGCCGGTCGGTCTTGAACACCACCACGCTCAGCGCCCCGTCAACAGATGTGGAAGGCTTGACACGACCCGCCTGAAAATCGACCTGGTCCACGATGCGAGAGCCGTACTGCGCGAGCGCCTGGTTGGGGTCGCCGTCGAATTCAACCGGCAGCCCGCTGCCATACGAGGCCGCCAACGCCAACCAGGCCCGATCTGTCAGTTGATAGGCGAGCCGACCGCGCATTGTGTGGCGTTGGTCCTGTGAAATCGGGAACGAACTCGTCGACGCCAAGGCCGAGGGGGCGTCGTCGCCCAGCAGCAGCCCGCCAGTGATCGGTAGAAACCCCGTTCCGCGCATGTTCGTGTAACCGGCGAATCCGGACCATCGCCCCCATTTGGGCACCTCGAGCTTGACTTCGGTGCCGCGGATCTCCGCTCGATTGAATGCGATCGGAAAGCTGACGCCGGTGTTCAGTAACAGGTCGTCGTCCGCGAAGTTCGCCATCCGCCGCGAAAACTCCGTGACATCGACGCGCGCGACGGAGAGCAGTCGTTTCGAGAGCCCCGCCTCGAGGAAGTTGCCGAGGGACGGCCGTACCGGCAGCCGCACCACCGTCGCGTTGAGACTGTCGAGCAGCGGCGAACTCGCCAACAGGAGATTCTCGATCGCCGGCGTCTGGAACGCCCGATCGTAGGATGCGCGGAGCACGAGATCGGCGCGCGGCCACGACCATGCGACACCGGCGCGAGGACTCACCGCCTGCTCGTGCACGAGTAGTTTGTAGTTGTCCCAGCGCAGTCCCGCGTTGATCGTCCACGCGCCGAGGCGCATCTGATCCTGGACGAAGGCCGCCTGTTCCCGATCGGATGCTCGATCCGCAAACGAGAACGCCGGCGGCGTGCTCGGATCAAACGATGCAGGGTCCGTAATCGTGTAAGAAAAGGCTTCGCGCACGAAAGCGAAATCTGCGTCGAGCCCGGCCTTCCATTCGTGCAAACCGGTGTGCCCGGAGACCGTGCCTTTCACGTACGTCTCACGAAAGCCGCGATCCTGCGCCGCCACGATCGGCGTTGAAAACGCGTTCGACGAGAGTCCCGCGCCGATGGACCGGATCATCGCCCGCACGTCCGCCACGACGGACGACGACAGCACACGCTGGTAGGACAGCTGGCCTGTCGTGTCGTCACTACTTCGCCCCTGCCGCTGGCCAGCCTCCTCCTGCACTCGCTCGTTTGGCACCAGGAATTGCGTCTGGCCGTGGCGCACCATGAGACCAAGCCGATCAGTGTCCGAGAACTCGCGTTCAAACTGGATGGCGGCGTTGGACCCAGTGCCGCTGTTGGTGAAGTTCTCCTCAACCGGTGGATCGAGATAGCGATCCGTGTGGGTCACATTCCCACTCATCCCGAGCAGCGTGCGCGCCCATCCATACTGCGCGGTTGCGCCTCCGGTGACCGAGGCGAAGCTGCCCGCCGACGCGACAGCGGTTCCATGAAGGCCCTGTTGCAGGTTCGCGGCGGTGACAACCTCGACGACGCCACCGAGCTTGCGGCCGTATTCAGCCGGGTACCCGCCGGTCAAGATGGTCATCGCATGCACGTCGTCGGCGTCGAGTTCCGGGGCGAACGCCGGCGAGCGATTGTCGGTGATCGGCAGCCCGTCGACGACATACTGCACCTGGTATTCGGACCCGCGAGGATGCAGAATCCCGTTCGCTTCGAGCAGCCAGCCCGGCTGCGTGTTGACCACGTCGGCGAGTGATCGCCCCGGTAACGTCGTGATCCGCTGTTGCAACGTGTCAGAACCGAGCCGGTTGACCGCGCTGACCTGATGTGGGTCGAGCAGGGTGTCGCTGGCACGAACCGTCACTTCAGCCTGAACAGGGGCGGGCGTCAGCGTAATCCCGTAGTCACGCGGCACCACCGAATCGATGTCGGCGAGCGCGTCGTACGGCGCAAAGCCGGTTTGGTTGACCATCAGGCGATACCGGCCGAACGGGAGCCGTTTGGCAATCGCGACGCCGTCGATCCCGGTCTCGAGTCGCTGCGACACGTCGTTCGCTTCGCTCACGAGCAGCACGCTGCACTGAACCGGCAGCCCCCCGGAGTCGCGCACGCTGACGCGCAGTTCGCCCGTACTGCTTTGGCCAAATTGGCCCGTCGCGACAAGCAGGGCAACCAGGTATGCCCACATCGAACTGAAGTGTAGCGCGAGCGTGTTTGAAAGCAGTAGCGCTGCCCTGGCGACGGAGTGTCTCCAGATGATCGAACCGGCGGCATCAGACGCACGAGCGGTCGACGACGACAATCACCCTGACAATTTTGTGGCCCGCCACGACCCATCACGGCGCTCCGCTCCGCTCCGCTTCTGTGGGCTGCCGGCCTTGACTGGGCCATGGTCGAGCTTAGGGCTGGGCTCTTATGGCAGTGCGCGGCGGACGTCCGCGTGCCTGGGCGCTGCCGGCCACAGGTAATCATCAGCGTCATCGCCGAATACCTTGGCGGACTCTACGCGTCGCCTCGAGGAGTGGCTCGAATGCGAGTGATCAAAGCGCCAAGCGGCCGGACGGCTCGACCCGATCGCCGGACCGGAAGAACGCAGTCGAGCCCATCAGTGCAACGCCTCCCGTCAGGACGTAATAGTGGCGATTGCGAAATCGTTGAACCGGCAAGGCGCTTGCACACGGGCGGGCCATTCATGCCGCTTTCGGTCTCAAGGGCTGGCCCGTTGGCGCCAAAACGTCGCTACCGGTCGCTGGATCACTGGCGCGGCATCGCCTGTCTGCTCGTCGTTGTCTACCACTCCACGATCGTGTATCTCGCGAGCAGCACGGATCGGACGTCGTGGGCGAACGCAGCCGCGGAGTTCACCCACCGATTCAACGTCGGTGTCGCGTTGTTCTTTGTGATCAGCGGATACTGCATCTCCGCCGCCGCCGACAATGCGCGGCGCACCCACGCGACGGTTGGGGAGTATTTCGTGCGACGAATCCGGCGGATCTACCCCCCCTATTGGATCGTCGTCATGCTGTCGATCGGCCTCTTCTTCCTCATCGACTATCGTTGGACCCACCCGCTGCTCTCGACAGAGCCGTGGATGCAGTACCGGCCCTGGTGGTACTCACCGTCGCAGTGGATAGGAAACCTCACGCTGACGGAAACATGGCGACACTACGTCTTCGGCGGCATGCGGGGGCATTTCCCCGGACAGGCGTGGACGCTCTGCTACGAGGAACAGTTCTACTTCGTCACCGGCATGGCGCTCCTGTTAGCGCGACAACGGTTTTTCCTGGTAATGGCTCTCATTTCGGTCGCGACGCTCGGCGTCCAGGCGATCGCCACGGCGTCAAGCGTCGTCGTGAACGGGTTCTTCTTCGATGGATCGTGGCTGCTGTTCGCGGCCGGCGTTGCGGTCTTCTACAGAATCCACCATGCCGGACCGCGGATGGCTGTCGGTCTTGACCTTCTTCTCGTGTCGATGATTCCAACGACCCTCGCGTTGCCGGTGCCGATCTATGGCGCTTCGATTGGCTTCGCATTCGCTGCCGCATTGCCATGGCTCTATCGCTACGATGAATGGCTCTCGTCACAGCCCGCATTCACACCGCTCCTGCGTTGCGGCCAGATGTGCTATTCCCTGTATTTGGTTCATCAGATTCCAGTGAAAGCTGTCACACTCGCGCTCTATCGCAGCGGTGTGACGACAGCGACGGCCACGCTGTTTGTGACCACGCCCGCCGCGGTGCTGGCCTCCGTGGCGCTCGGCTGGGCGTTTCACGTCAACGTCGAGCGTCGCTTTCTGAACAGTCATCCGCGACAAGGGAGCGCTGGCCGGGAGCGTTCCGCAATCCTCGAGACCCAGCCACGTATCGGGACCGCGGCACTCGGCACCTGAGAGGCCGCTCCTCGAAAATCAGCCTGCAGGAAGTCAAAAGTCTGCCTATTTGCGACCTCTTTCATGTCCCGGCCCATTTTCCGGAGCCGTGGCGCGAGAGGATGCCGTTGCTCGAGAGGCCGACCGGTACGCATGGCAGGCCTGCTGGGAATTGTCGGCCGAAACGGCCGTCCGTCGAGCGCTGGTCCGCACGGTTCGCGGGTAGGCGGCGTCTCCATCTTGTCGTGGTTCGGCCAAAACCGCAGCTCGGCGGCATGTCGGAGGATGTGGATTGATTTCGCCGCCACGAATCCCCCAAAGAAACCCACACGTCCGGTTCCGTTGAGTGGGGGCGAGCAACCGTCCTCGGCGACCGACACATGTGCCGACGCGCTCACGAAAATGGCGAGGCGGAGCGCTGAGCGGCTGTTACGGATGGACGTAGTTAAACGGCGGTCCCACGCCTCAAGCGGCTGACGAGGGGCTTGGTGCGAGAGACCAACCTGCGCCGATGCCGATCACAAGGCTTGGCGATGCGGGTATTGTGCCCGAATGCGATCGGCAAATCTCGTGATGGCCGTTTGCCATACGGCTGGACCTCTTGAACCGCCGACGTGAGGCTCTCGCGCATTTCGAAACCAGTCCTGCTTCGTTCAGGAAGCCCAGCCCAACAAAAGCCAAGCAGCCACGGCATCCGGTCGGTGTCGAAGCGCCCGGCCGTCCATCGAGGACGAAACGACTCGGTTGCGTTGTGCTTCAAACCTGCACCTCGGCAACGCCAGAACCGCGATGTGCTCGCGCGGCACGGCTGCCGCGCGAGCCGCCGAACATGCTCTCTTCACCGACGAACCCGCACAGGAGCAGCCAGCCGGAATCGAAGCCGGCTTTCCGGGCCCACGCCCGCCTGTCTCCTGCCAGAACCCGCAATCGCGCCTGTGGTGCCACCTGTCGCTGCACCAACGGCCGCGCCTGCGCCACCCCCCATGAGTCCTCCGACGGTCGCCCCGGCAAGCGTACCGCCGACGGTCCTGCGCCCTCTGTTCCCGCTACGACCCGTCAGTGCAACATGGTTCGTGGAGACGGGGTAGCTGCGGCGTCCGACTTTAATCGACTCCACCCTCAACATGACGCGCTCGCGACGGTGAATGCCGACGACTTCGAGCGTTGCCTTCGACCCACGTGGGACGACAACCCTGCCGGCGGCGTCGAACACAGGATCGTCAACGACACCCGGGACCCTCTGGCCAACCCAGGAGTTCCCGGCGATGATCTGTCGGATTGGTCGAACGTTCAGCGTCGTCCCAGCCGGCAGGACCTCAGTGCGGGCCTGAGCGGTCCCAGCACTGACCGTCATCATCAAGCCGATCAGGACCAAGCTCCAACGGGACCTCATACATATACCGCTCCCTTCTTCTCGTTCCTTACCGCATGTGGCGATCGCCCTCCAATCCTCTGACTCGGGAGTACCGCAAACCCTCGACGGACTAGAGATTTCCGGTATCCGTTCATTCAAATGTGCCGGTACCGAGCCAGGCGTCGTTCGCCTGAGCTCAAGTCAATACCGCTGACATCGATCGCATTCAGCTGAACTGCCCGGAGACGCGTGGGTTGCCGGGCCGGGGGCCGCCGACGCGATTGCACACGAGTTTCGTCCGCGACTCGGCGATCCCATGGGGCGGCCATCGCCTCGATGGCTTCAAATCAGTGGAAAATGACCGCGGTTACCGCGAAGCGTCCGGGACCCGCGATGTGCTGCGGACAGTCGTCATCATGTTCCGCATGGATCTGATCGGCGCCGCCGTGCGGCGACGAGTACGTGCCTGGAGTCTTGACCCCGCCGGCCGTGATTCGCTGCGCTCGCTCACCGTGATGTCTTGGCGCCGCTCGTGCGGCCAGGACGCGAAAACCAGCGAAAAGCGACTAGAACGCCGCGGCAGCCGGAGGGCAGTTAGTCACTCGATCGTCAGGGCAGTTGAGGCGAGGAAGGGATCAGGGCTTCCAAGGTGAGGCGGTTTACGCCCGGCTTTGTCATTGCCGGCCGGCGGCGGTCACGGTGACGCTCGAGATGCCGGTTCACGCTTCGAACCCTGATGCCCGTCATCGCCCTCGCTGGTCGACACGGCCGCGCATTGTGCATGGATCACCGAGGTGTGGCGCTGCAGATCCTCGCCCGTCCGAACCCAAAACGCGAGGACCTCGTGATTAGCCGTGTCGTGTCGGCCGAGGCAGGCGAGCGGAATCACCAATACTCGAAACCCGGAACCTGGCCGGCGATTTTTTCTGTTCTGAAATCAGCAGCCATATCTGCATGCGCCAGCAGCCGGCGCGCCTCGCAGAAGTTGGACGACGGTGAGCGACGTCGTTACGGAGCCGAATCGATTGCGGGCGTCGATACTCGAACGGCATTCCAGGCCTTCGATGGCGGGGTTTCCACCACGGTGCCGTCAGTGACTTGCATGCAGCTCTGCCGCATCTGCAGACAGGGGAGCCAGAGCCAATTGTCGGACGGTACCAGAAAAGATCGCGTGCGAGCCCGTTTCGCGGTGTAGCATCGGGCCACTCGCGAAGCACAGAGTCGGAACTTCCTCCAGAGGGGGCAACGATGGATGCGAAAGCGCTTGCCGGGTCCGCGATGATCGCCGTGTCACTCCTCGTGAGTGTCTCGGCCCCCCTTGCGGCGCAGGGGCTCGGCGCGATCGGCGGCACCATCAGCGATGCCTCGGGCGGCGTGCTTCCCGGCGCGACGGTAACGCTCTCCAATCCCGGCACCATCGGTGGAAACCAGAGCGCGATT
>JBPYEE010000233.1:0-21578 GCA_051985095.1 Vicinamibacterales bacterium
GCATGCTGCTCGTCGTTCTCGGACTCGTTGCCGTTGCGCTCTTCTTCGACTACATCAATGGGTTCCACGACGCGGCGAATTCCATTGCCACCGTCGTCTCGACCCGGGTCTTGAGTCCGGGCAAGGCGGTGATCTGGGCCGCATTCTTCAACTTCGTGGCGGCGTTCACCTTCGGGACGGCCGTCGCCCGGACGGTCGGGTCCGGGATGATCGACATCAAGGTCGTCACCTTCGCGGTCATCCTCGGCGGCCTCCTCGGCGCGATCGCGTGGGATCTGATTACCTGGTACTTTGGCCTGCCGACGAGCTCGTCGCACGCGTTGATCGGCGGCTACGCCGGCGCCGCCGTCGCCAAGGCGGGCTGGATCGCCGTGATCCCCAGCGGGTGGACGAAAACGCTGCTCTTCGTCGTGCTGTCGCCGCTCATCGGGATGGCGCTCGGGCTCGCGCTGATGACGGCGATCTTCTGGATCTTCCGCGGCACGCCGCCGTCGCGCGTCGATCGCTGGTTTCGACGGCTGCAGCTGCTCTCTGCCGCGTTCTTCAGCCTGAACCACGGGGCCAACGATGCCCAGAAGACGATGGGCATCATCGCCGGTGTTCTCTTCGCGGCCGGCTATATCCAGTCGTTTTACATTCCGTTCTGGGTCGTTCTCATTGCCCACACGGCAATTGGCCTGGGCACGCTTGCGGGCGGCTGGCGGATCATCCACACCATGGGGTCGAAGATCACGAAGCTCAAGCCGGTCGGCGGGTTCGCCGCCGAGACGGGCGCCGCGCTGTCGATTCTCATCGCGACCCAGACCGGCGTGCCGGTGAGTACCACGCATGCGATTACGGGTTCAATCGTCGGCGTCGGTTCGACGCGTCGCATGTCAGCCGTCCGGTGGGGCGTCGCCGGCCAAATCGTCTGGGCGTGGTTGCTGACGATTCCCGCGGCCTTCCTCATCGCGGCGGGCGCCTACACGCTGCTCAGTATGGGCGGCGCGCGATAGATTCAGCCTGGCCCGGGCTGGTTGCCTTTGGCCGCTGGACGGGAGGCGCTCGCGACCGGTCTGGCGGGCTCGTGTCGGGGCCGCTGGTCGCCGGCGCGCTGGTTCGCGCGGCGGGCTCGATGCGGGCCGGGCTGATCGCCGTTGAGCCGCCCGTTGTCTTGGCCGTGGCCCTGCGCACGATCACCGTCGTCACGGGCGCGGCGCTAGTGCCGGCTGCCCGGGCGGCCGCGTCCCGGCGTCAACCCGCGTCCCTCATGGCCGGTGCGAACGATTCGACGGCGGTGGTAGGGAGCGACACGAGAAATCTGGCGCCGCCTTCGGCGCGGTTCTCGGCGCGAACCGTCCCGCCGTGCAGCTCGATCAGATGCTTGACGATGGCGAGACCGAGACCGGTGCCGCCGGGATCGCGCGCGCGCGACTTGTCGACGCGGTAGAACCGCTCAAAGACGCGCGGCAGATCTTCCTCCGGAATGCCAGGGCCTTCGTCCGAGACGCTGATGTCGACGCGACCATCATGGCGCCCCACCTCGATTGTCACCGTCGTCTGTTCGGGGGCATAGGTGATCGCGTTGGCGATCAGATTTCGCAACGCGTCATGGATCTTCGAGGGGTCCACCCGGATCAACTCGGTGCCGGGCGCGATCTCGATCACGATTCGCTGATGGCGCCCGTCGGCCGCCGGCTGCAGGTCCGTGGCCACCGATTCGATCAGACCCCGTGTGTCGCACGCAATCAGATCGAGCGCCTCCTGCTTTGCGTCGAGCCGCGCGAGCCGCAACAGGTCCTTGACCAGCCGTTCCATCCGGAGCGCGTGGCGCCCGATGATTTCGAGGAACCGTGGATGCTCCTCCGCGCTCGTCTCGCCGTCAGCAAGCGCCTCGACGTACCCGCGAATCGCGGTAAGCGGCGTCCGCAGCTCGTGCGAAACGTTCGCGACGAAGTCGCGCCGGATCTGATCGGTGCGGCGTAAGTCGCTGATGTCATGGAGCACGAGGACCACTCCGTGCTCGGCCGCCGACGCCGCCCGGGCCATGATGGTGCGTTGCGGATCGCGCGGCGGCGAGAACTCCAGCGGCTCCGGCGTCCGTCCGGCGAGCACCGACGCGACCAGCTCGACCACCGCCGGCTGCCGAATGGTCTCCACATACGGCCCGCCGACCCGCGGCTCGTCGAGGCGCAGCATGAGCCGCGCCGCGTCGTTGACCAGCTGCAGCCGCCCCTGCGGGTCGACGACGATGACGCCTTCGACCATCCCCGAGAGGATGGCGACCATGCGGGAGCGGTCGCGCGCCTGCTCGGCGAGGCGGCGGCCGATGTCCTGCACCGCCTGATCGAGCGCCCGCGCGACGTCGCCGATTTCGTCGTCCCCAAAGCCGAGACGCGGCGGGGTCAGATCCCCGCCGCGGTACCGCTGGGCCACGTCGGCGACGAGGCGCACCCGGCGGCTGACTCGTCGCGACAACACCCACGCGATCGCCGCGCCGCCGAGGAGCGCGAGGCCGAGGGCGGCCAACGTCGCCGACAACACCGGTTCCAGCTGCTGGCTGACGTCGCTCATGGGGAGCGCGACGCGGACGAAGGCGATCGACGGACTGCGTACGGGCACCGCGACGTACAGCATGTCGATGCGCAGCGTCGCGCTGAATCGTCGGGCGGTTCCCAGTCCGTACGCGCGCGCTGCGACGATTTCGGGCCGCTGCCCGTGATTCTCCATCGCCGCGACGCCGTCGAGCGTCTCGGACGAATCGCCGACAACAACGCCATCGGCGCGGATCAGCGTGACGCGGGCGCCCACGCGCGCCC
This sequence comes from Vicinamibacterales bacterium, assembly GCA_051985095.1. GTDB lineage: Bacteria > Acidobacteriota > Vicinamibacteria > Vicinamibacterales > CAVVIG01 > Gp6-AA45. The sequence goes on from JBPYEE010000233.1 coordinate 2,799, forward strand.
CCATGCGGGCGGCTTGCGCCTCCAGCGCCGCCGCGGTCGCCATCGGCGTCGCCTGTTCAAGCAGGTCGGCGGCCAGCCGCGCCTCCGCCACGAGCGTGCGCTCGATGCGCTCGTTGACTTGCGCGCGCATCGTCGTCGCAAAGAGCACGCCGGCGACGGCGAGGGCGAGGACGGCCGCACACAGCGCCGCGACGAAGAACCGGGCTTGAAACGTACTCATGCGGGCGCCGGGTCGATCAGTTTGTATCCGAACTGCTTGACCGTGACCAGGGCTCTGGCGAGCAGCGGCACCTTCTCGCGGAGGCGCCGGACATGCACGTCGACGGTTCGTGTGCCACCGGTGTAGCGATACCCCCAGACGTCGGTGAGAAGCAGATCGCGCGAGAGGACTCGCCCGCGGTGGGTGAGCAGGTATTCGAGCAGGAGAAACTCCTTCGCCGTCAGCGTCACGTCTCGGCCGTCGACCGCCACAACATGCCGATCGGCGTCGACGGAAATGGACCCGTAGGAGAGCGTCTTGGCCGACGGGGCGCCGCGGTGAATGCGCCGCAGCAGGGCGCGCACGCGCGCGACGAGCTCGTTGGGGCTGAACGGCTTCGACAGGTAATCGTCAGCGCCGAGCTCGAGGCCGACGATCCGCTCGGCCTCTTCGCCGCGCGCCGTCAGCATGATGACCGGAAGCGCCGCGGTCGCCTCGCTCGCCCGGAGGCGGCGGCAAATCTCCAATCCGTCGACGTGCGGGAGCATCAGGTCGAGGACCAGCACATCGGGCGGCCTCGACGCGATCGCCTGCAGTGCGTCGCGCCCGTTGCCCGCCCGGTCGACGGCAAATCCGGCTTTCTCGAGATACCGTTCGACAAGCTGTGCGATGTCAGGGTCGTCCTCGACGACGAGGATGCGGGTCGACACTCGCGTCATTCTACTGAACACCCCGGCCGAGCCTGAACGGCGCGTCGGCGGGTGACCGGCGCACAGGTCGCGGTAGTACAATGCTGCAATGCGACTCATTCTGGCATTCGGCATGATGACCACCGTCGTGATGGCGCAGGCCGCGCCGACCTTACAGTTTCGCGGGGGCGAGTCGACGCACGTCATGATCGCGCCCTCGCCGGCGGCCGTCGACGCGGCGCCGGGCACCAAAGTCGCCCTCGCGCTCGACGTGACGCCGAAACCGGGGATCCACGTCTACGCGCCTGGCGCCTCCGAGTTCTACATGCCGATCGATCTCAAGATCAATCCGAAGCCCGAGTTCACGGCCGGCAAAGTCGCCTATCCCAAATCGGAGCTGATGACCTTCGGCGACGAAAAGGTGCCGGTGTTTCAGAAGGCGTTCAAGTTGACCGACGACGTCACGCTGGCCAAGACGGCGAAGAGCGGGTCGACAATCGCCATCAGCGGGACCGTCCACCTGCAGGCGTGCGATGACAAGGTCTGCTTCCCGCCGGAAACGGTCCCGGTGAGCTGGACCGTCTCAGTGAAATAAGCGGCCAACGAGCGGATATCCCCAGTAGACGCCGAGCAACGTCGAGGCGAACCCGACCGCGAGCGAGATACTGCGCAGCAGGATCCGGTGCTGGCCGGCCCGGGCGAGCGGCCATCCGAGCAGACCCGACAACGCCGCCATCCCGACCGTCGATCCCAGGCCAAAGACCACCATGTAGATGACGCGCGCGGCCGTCGACGGCAGCGTCGTCAGCACGAGCGCCGTCAGCGCGCCGCTTCCCGCCAGACCGTGCACCACCCCGACGAGCAGCGGGCGCCGGGCCAGCGTCCACGTGCCGATGTGGACGTGCGCGGGCGTCCCGCGGTGCACATGCCTCCGGTGACCGTGCTGATGGGCATGCACCGCTCCGGTGGCGCCCTGGCACGCGGCGACGACGATCGCCCGCACGCCGAGGCCAACCAGCATCAACGCGACACCGAATTCGAACAGGTCGGCGGCAAACGCCGGCATCTCTGCCCGAAGGAGGATCAGCACGGCACCAACCGCGACGAGCGCGAGTGTGTGGCCGAGTCCCCAGCAGGCGCCGAGCAACGCGGCGCGGTGGCCGTGGTGCTCGTCGCTGACGAGCGTCGACACAGCGGCCAGATGATCCGGTTCGAGCGCGTGCCGCATCCCGAGGAGCGACCCGAGGCCGGAACTGGTGAGGAGCTCGAGGACGGGCATGGGTGCGAGTATTGTATCCTGACCTCCGCCGATGCATCCGTGGCACGACATCGTCTTCGACGAGGCGGCGATCGATCGCGCGTTTCCCGTCGTCATCGAAATCCCCAAGGGCAGCAAGAACAAATACGAACTCGACAAGCGCACCGGTCTGCTGCGCCTCGACCGCGTCCTGTACAGCGCGGTCCACTACCCGGCCGACTACGGATTTCTGCCGCGCAGCTACTGCGACGACGGCGATCCGCTCGATGTGCTGGTGCTCGCGCAGGAGTCGGTCTACCCGCTGACGATCGTGTCGGCTCGCGCCGTCGGCGCCATGCGCATGCGGGACGAGAAGGGCACCGACGACAAGATCATCGCCGTAAGCGTCTGCGATCCCTCCTTTTCCGACTACACCGACAGCAGTCAGTTCCCGCCCCACCTGTTTCGGGAGATGCGCCGGTTTTTCGAAGACTATAAGGCGCTCGAAAACAAGAAGACCGTCGTCGACGACCTGGTCGGGCCGGCCGGCGCGCTGCGGATCATTCGGGAGGCGCTGGCGCTCTACCACCGCCGGCGCGACGAGCTCATCGCCGATCCGCCGCCGCCCGCCGGCTGACGCCGCCGTCGGCCGACGCTATAATCGGGTGCGCGAGGTGGCGACATGAACCGAACGGCTGGCCTGGTGGCCGCATTGCTGTGTCTCGCCCGGGTGGCGGCACCGCAATCGGCCCCCTCGCTCGATTACGATTATTTCAAAGCGCGCGTTCAGCCGATCTTCACGGCAAAGCGTCCGGGACACGCGCGGTGCATTTCCTGTCACGTAGCCGGCACACCGATGCGCCTGCAGCCGCTCGAACCGGGCGCCACGACCTGGAGCGACGACGCGTCGCGCAAGAACTTCGAGGCGGTCAAGCGCGAGGCGATACCCGGCAATCTCCACAGCAAGTTGCTGATGCATCCGCTCGCCGAGAAGGCCGGCGGCGACTTCTTTCACAATGGCGGCAAGCACTGGACGTCGCAGGACGACCCGGAATGGCAGACGCTGCGGGCGTGGGTAATGGGCGACACCAAACGCGGAAGTCAGGAGTGATGACGATGCGACACACGACTCGTTGGATGCTGGGCGGGCTGACGGCGCTGGCCGTCTGTGCGGGGAGCGGCGCGGGCGTGCGCGCCTCCGGCCGGATCGTGATCGTACAGACCAACAGCGCCGGTGACAATGTTCACGTGATCGATCCGACCACCGACCGCGTCATCGGTCGCATCGACGGTATCGAGGTCAATCACGGCGCGGCGGTCGCGCCCGACGGCGCGCGCATCTACATCAGCGACGAGGCGATGAGCACACTCGACGTCGTCGACGGCAAGACGCTGAAGGTGACCACACGCATCCCATTGAGCGGGCACCCGAACAATCTGGCGGTCGGTCGCGACGGGAAGCGGGTGTATGTCGGGATCATCCAGGCCCCCGGCGGCGTGGACGTCATCGACACGGCGTCGCTGCGGCGCGTCAAGACGCTGCCGACACAAGGCTCCATTCACAATGCGTACGTCACGCCGGACGGCAAGTATGTCGTCGCCGGTTCGATCGCCGGCAAGACCATCAACGTGTTCGACGCCACGACCGAGGAGCCGGCCTGGACACTGGAACTCGATCTCGGCATCCGTCCGATGACGTTCGCGACCAATCCCGACGGCTCGACCCGATGGATATTCGCCCAGCTGACCGGCTTCAATGGCTTTGCGGTCGTCGACTTCGCGACGCACAAGGAGATCAAGCGGATCAAGAATCCGGATTTGCCCCCGGGTCGATCGACGGTGCCGGAAGGCTCCGACCCGTCGCACGGCATGGCGGTCACGCCTGACGGCAAGACCCTCGTGGTCTGCAGTCGATTGAACAACGCCTTGTACGCGTACGCCCTGCCGGATCTGCGTGTCATCGGCACGACGTTCCTCGGCGGCGAGGGTGCCGCCTGGGTGACGCTGACACCCGACGGCAAGAAAGCGTACGTCGCCAATCCCGTGACCGACGATGTCTCGGTCGTCGAGGTCGCCACGATGAAGGAAGTCGCCCTGATTCCCGTCGGCTTCGTCCCGAAGCGGAATACGACCGGGGTGCTTCAGCCGTAAGCGCCCGTCGCGACGTCAGAGCAGATCGAGTCGAAAGATATAGCCGTGCGTCGGGCTTTTGTTTTCGGGCCAGCCCGGATGAATGCCCGCGTCGCAGCTGTAGAGCGCGCCGTCGTGCCAGGCGAGGCCGTGCGGATCGGGATCGGTGTCGGCCAGGCGCACGGTCTCGAGCGGGCGTCCCGTCTCCGCGTCGTATTTGATGAGCCCGGCGCCCAGATCGTCACCCGTGACCATCCAGATCGCGCCGTCGTGCCAGGCGACACCATGCGCGCGGGGCACGCTGTAGGGAATCAGAAACTCAGGCTCCCAGGTCACGGCGTCGACGCGAAGGATGCCGCGCAGCCGCAGCGCCGCGATCCACAGCTTGCCGTCGACGAACTCGAGCCCATGGCAGCCGCCGCCGCCGAGCGGAATCTGGCGGTGCGCGACCGTCTTCGAGGTCAGGTCGGTCTGAAAGATCCCGTTTGGTGCCGCATTCGCGCCCATCCAGATGAACCCGCCGCCGACGGCCATGCCACTCGTATTCTTCGACTCGGTCTTCACCGTCTTCACGAGCTTGCCGGTCCAGTCGACCAAGCACGCGTTGTCGGTTTTCTGTTCGCCGATCCAGAGGCCGTCGCCCGTCGCCGTGATCGCGTTCGGATACCCCTCCGGGCTCTTGAACAGCGGAGTGGCTTTCGCCTTGCGGACCGCCACCGGCGGCGCGCCGCGGCCGGCCGTCTGCGCGGCTGACAGGCGGGTGCCCAGAAGTCCGACGCCGAGAGTGCCCAGAAACGCGCGTCGTCCTGTCGTCATGGCGTCGGCTCCTTTCGGTTGCGTGTCCTTACGTTTGTGAATTGCCCTTGACGTATCGGGCGATCTGCTCGTGGGTGGCAAACCACACGTTGCCTTTGGCCTTCATGTGGTTGATCAGCGTCTCCAGCCCCGCGACGCGCGACCGATGACCGGTAATGTGCGGGTGCATCGTCAGGATGAAGAGACCGCCTTCCTCGTAGGCGACATCGAATTCCGACTGAAAGACCTTTTCGACGTCGTCGGGGCTCGGCATGCCCCCGTTGGTCGCACTGCCGAAGTAGGGAAAGTCGTCGACGATCCGTTCGATCGGCAGCTCGACGACGCCCGTCGGCTGTCCGTCGAGCAGAATCTCGTACGCGTCGTCGCTCGCCATCAGGCTGCTGTCGTAGAGAAACCCCGCGTCCTTCACCTGCTTCATCGTCCACTGACTGAACTGCCACGATGGGGCGCGGTAGCCGACGGGACGCTTCCCCAGGGCCTGGGTGAGCGTGTCGATGGCGCGGTTCAGCATGTCCTGTTCGGCCGCCGCGTCGTTGACCGACGGCAAATGTTCGTGAATCCACCCATGAACCCCCACTTCGTGGCGGCCGCTCGCCAGAATGGCGGGAATCATCTCCGGATGCAGGAGGTGGCTCACGGCCGGAACGAAGAACGAGGCGGGGATCTGATGCCTGTCGAGCAGCCGCAGGATGCGCGGCACGCCGTCCACCGCGCCATACTCGCCGCGCGAGATGCTCTCGGAAATCAGGTTGCCCGTGGCAAGATCGGGCGTCGCGTTGTCCACGTCGAAGCTCAGTCCGACGGCGACCCGCGCGCCGTTTGGCCAGGACTTCGGCTTCAAGCGGCGGCCCGCGCTGACATGAAACATTTCCGCCCGGATCTGGCTGAGCGGCAGCTTCGTTCCGGGTTGCGGGCGTCCCTGCGCCAGCAGCGTCGCCGACGCCAGGACCAGCAGTCCCGCGAGCCAACGACCACGAGCCATTCGGGTGTTCATACGTCCCGCACTCCATGATTGCGGACGAGGAAGTACACCGCGACAACGATCAGCAGGAACCCGTTGATGCCGATGACCATCGGCGCGCCCAGGTAGGTCGCCAGCCAGCCGCTGACCAGGCTGCCGACCGGCATTCCACCGCGAAACGCCAGCATGTAGATGCTCATCACGCGCCCGCGCATCTCGTTCGGCGCGATCAGCTGGATGAGCGACGTGACCGTGGAAAACACGACCATCAGCGTGGCGCCGGTGCAGAAGAGGAGCAGATCGCTCAGCCACATGATCCGTGACAGCGAGAACACGATGATCAGCCCGCCGTACAGCGCCTGGACCAGGAGCGCCGTCAGCCCCATCCGGCGGAATTTACCGAGCCAGGCCACAATCAGCGCGCCGACGATCGATCCCGCCCCCGAGAACGCCATCAGATGGCTGTACGTGTCGGCGCCCTCGTGAAAAATGCGCTGGGCGAAGATCGGCAGGAACGTGAGGACCGCGAAGCCGAGGAAGGTCGTTGCCGCCGCGAGCACGATCATCGCCACGAGCGTGCTGTTTTTCGTGACGTAGGAGAGCCCGACCTTCAGCTCGTCGCGCACGCGCGAGGTGCCGGCGGGCGGAATGTGCTTGACCCGCAGCATCATCAACGTGTTGATGACGACGACGAATGAGAGCGAGTTGAGGGCGAAGCAGGCGTTCATCGCCTGCGGCTCGTTGTACCCCCAGTGGCGGAACGCCGACAGCGTGGCGCCGAAGAACAGCGGACCGAGCACGCGCGCCACGTTGAACTGGATCGAGTTCAGCGCGACGGCATTCGGCAGATCTTTCTTGTCGACGAGCGAGGGGATGAGCGATTGATACGCCGGACCGCCGAACGACTGGGCACAGCCGGTGATGAACGACAGCGTCAGGATGTGCCAGATCTGCACGACCTGGAAGTACATCAGCACGGCGAGCATCCCCGAGGTGCTCATCTGGACGACCTGCGACACGATGAGCGTCCGGCGGCGGTCGTAGCGGTCGGCGAAGACGCCGCCGACCAGCGTGAACAGGATGATCGGCAGCTGTTGCAGGAACGCGTCGAGGCCGAGGAAAAACGTCGAATTCGTCAGCGACAGCACCAGCCAGTTCTGCGCGACGATCTGCATCCAGGTGCCGATGCTCGACGTGCAGGCGCCCGTCCACTGGACGCGGAAATCGCGGTAGGTGAACGCGGCGAGCATCCGCCGCATGGTGCGGGCGCCGAACGACAGCGGGACGGCGGCCGCAGGGGCGTCGGCGGTGGCGGTGGCTTGCGCGGGAAGGGGTTCGGCCAACAGTGTCTAACTCGCGGTCGCGTAGGCCTTTAGGCCTGCCGTGGCGCTGGAGAGCATGAGCTGCGATCTTACCTTATTGATCCCCGACCGGGCATCCGCTATAGTAGGCGAAGAAAAAGCGAAATGCCTGCGACGCGTGCTCATCTCGAATCGCTCCTCCGGACCCGTCGGCTCGATCGGACGCTGACGACTGCGTTGCCGCCCATTGAGTACGACACCGCTCCGAGCGGTCTGCCCACGTTAGACGCGCCGCTTGGCAGCGGGTTTCCGCGTGGCCACGTCTCCGAGCTCGTCGGCGCGCGATCGTCGGGCCGGATGAGCGTGATGCTGCAAATGGTCGCGGCGGCGACGGCGCGCGGCGAGCTGGTCGCGCTCGTCGATGCGCTCGACATGTGCGATGTCGAATCAGCCGCCGCCGCCGGCATCGCCCTCGAGCGGCTGTTGTGGATCCGCGGCCACGTGGTCACCAATCCCGGCCTGTGCCGCGATCTCAACCAGCGCGCGCTTGAACAGGTCCTGCGCGCGTTCACGCTGGTGCTGCAGGCCGGCAATTTCGGCCTCGTCGTGTTCGACGTCGCGGAAGCGCCGTCGCACGCGCTTCGGCGGCTCCCGTTCACGACGTGGCTGCGACTGCAGCGGATGGTCGAAGGGACTCCAACCGTGTGCCTGCTCGTCGGGTCGGAGCCCATGGCGCGCAGCACCGCGGGACTGACGGTACGCCTGGGCACGCCCGCGCCGGGTGGCGGGAGCCGATTCGGTGGCCGGTTGTTCGAAGGGCTCGACGTCGAAACGCGAATTGTCCATGCTCGCCGCTCCCATGTACGCGTGCATCTACAGACCGCCTGCGGCTGATGACCGCCCTGGCGACGACCGCCGTGAGCGCGGAGACCGCCGCTCGGACGATTCGCCGCGTGCGCCGATCGGCGTCGACCTCGTCGCGCGCGATTACTCACCGCGCTACGAACGGCACACGCCGGACCTCGTCTCGATCGACGTGACCGGCCTCGAGCGGCTGTTCGGATCGCCCCGGGCGATTGCCGAGGAGATGCGGCGCGACGCCGCCACGCGCGGCGCACGCGTCCACGTCGCGGTTGCCGGCACCCGGACGGCCGCGCTCGTCCTCGCCTACGCGCGTCCAGGTGTCAGCGTTATCGTGCCGGGCGACGAAGCCGACGCACTCGCGCCGGTCGCCCTCGCGGTGCTGGCGCCGGTGATCGGGCACGTCTCGACGGCGCCCGTCGACACGCCTGAATTGAGTGTGGAGACGTTCCAGCACTGGGGGGTGCGCACGTTGGGCGACCTCGCCGCGCTCCCCTCGTCGGATCTGACCGCCCGGCTCGGACGGGCGTCGCTGACGTGGCAGGCGATCGCGCGCGGCGCCGACATCCGGCCGCTGGTCCCGACACTCGACGAGGAGCGCTTCGAGGCGACATTCGAACTCGAGTGGCCGGTCGAGGATCTCGAACCGCTGTCGTTCGTCCTGACGCGGCTGCTCGAGCCGTTGTCGACGCGTCTCGAGCGGCGCGATCGCGGCGCGGCGGTGCTGCACGTCGTGCTGCGCCTGGTCACGCGCGAGGTCCACGCGCGTCGGCTCGAGTTGCCGTCGCCGATGCGCGAGGTGCGGACGCTGCGCACGCTGGCACTGCTCGATCTCGAATCGCATCCTCCCTCGGCGGCGGTCGACCGGGTGACGATCGTGATCGATCCGACGCCCGGCCGCGTGCTGCAGCGCACGCTCTTCTCGCGCGCACTGCCGACGCCCGAGCAGCTGTCGACGCTCCTGGCGCGGCTCAACGCGGTGATGGGACAGGATCGCGTCGGCGCGCCGGTCGCCGTCGACACGCATCGTCCCGGTGCGTTCGCGATGAACGCGTTTGCAACCGACCACGAATCCCGGCGCCGCGCGCCAGACCCCGGCAGCGCGGCGGCGGGGGCGGCGCCAGACCCGGCGCGGGCGGTCGGTCAGGCGCTGCGTCGCTGTCGGCACCCGGTCCCGGCGCGCGTCACCATCGATCGCGGACGGCCGGTGCGGCTGACGACCGATCGCCGGGGATTCGCCGGCGGGACGATCCTGCGGTGCGCCGGCCCGTGGCGGTCGAGCGGCGACTGGTGGACCCCCGGGCGGTACGCGCGCGAGGAGTGGGACGTCGCGCTCAGCGACGGGGCGGTGTACCGGATTTATCAGGACCGCGATACCGCGGCGTGGTTCATTGATGCCATTGTCGATTGAGCGGCGTGCCGCGCGAGACGGTGCGCCCGAGGAGGATGTCATGACGATTGCCGAACTGCTGGTCCCCGAATTCGATCAGGAAATGGCCGCGACACGCAAAGTGCTCGAGCGCGTCCCGGACGACAAGTTCGCCTGGAAACCGCACGACAAATCGTTTTCGATGGGAAATCTCGCGAGTCATATCGCGACGATGGTGACCTGGACCGTCGACACGATGAACCGCCCCGAATTCGACCTCGCGAGCGTCTCGATGGCGGAGATGACCCGTGCGGCCACGAACCGCGCCGAGGTTCTGTCCTGGTTTGACGCAAACGCGGCGGCGGCGCGCGGCGCGCTGAACAAACCCGATGCGGACTACATGGCGCCCTGGACGTTGCGCAAGGGGACGCAGATCCTCTTCACGATGCCGCGCTACAACTGCGTGCGCAGCTTCTGCCTCAACCACATCGTCCACCATCGCGCCCAGCTCGGCGTGTATCTCCGATTGAACAACGTCGCGATCCCGGGCGTCTACGGCCCCTCGGCCGACGAGCAGCAGTAGGTCGGCGACACAGGGGGCACGCCCCTTCGCGTGGTGAGTTGGACCGGTGCCGTCGTATATCGAGCTGCACGCGGCATCCGCGTTCAGTTTCCTGCAAGGCGCGTCGCTGCCCGAAGCGATCGTCGATCGCGCGGCCGAGCTCGAGTACGAAGCGGTCGCGCTCCTCGACCGTGACGGCCTCTACGGCGCGCCGCGATTTCATAAAGCGGCGACCGCCGCCGGCATCCGCCCCATCATCGGCGCGGAGCTGACGGTTCGTCCGAGCTCGAACGTCACCCTGCGGACGGCCGACGTGCTCCTGCCGCTTCTCTGCGAATCGGCCGACGGCTACAAGAATCTGTGCCGCCTCGTCACCCGCATGAACCTGCGGGCGCCGAAAGGCGAGGGGGCCCTGACGCTCGACGAGCTGGATGGCGGCGTCGGCGGTCTGGTGGCCGTCGTCGGCCGCGCCGCCCTCGACGGCCGCCGGCATGGCGTCGGCGGCCTGCTCGATCGCCTCGTCGGGATCTTCGGTCGCCAGAACGTCTTCGTCGAGCTGCAGCGTCACTACCGGCGCGACGAAGAACGCGACACCGACGCGCTCATCACCCTGGCCGACGCGTTCCGCGTGCCGACGATCGTGACCAACGGCGTGCGGTACGCGACGGCCGCCGAGCGGCCGCTGTTCGATGTCCTGACCTGTATTCACCATCACATGACGGTTGCCGAGGCCGGACGCCGCCTGGCGCCCAACGCCGAACGCTATCTGAAACCGCGCGAAGAGATGGCCGCGCTCTTTGCCGATCAGGCGGACGCGATGGCGCGTACGCGGGACCTGGGCGATCGCCTCCGCTATACGATGGCGGATCTCGGCTACCGCTTTCCCGATTACCCGGTCCCGCCGGGTGAAACGCAGATGTCGTTTCTGCGGAAGATGACGGAGGCGGGCGCGCGCGAGCGGTACGGCAGCGATCGCGGCCGGTCGGCGGCCCGGGCGATGGCGCCGTACGAGAAAGCGCGCGCGCAGATCGCGCGCGAGCTCGAATTGATTGCCAAGCTCGACCTCGCCGGCTATTTCCTCATCGTCTGGGACATCGTCAATTTCTGCCGGCAGCACGACATCCTGGTGCAGGGCCGCGGCAGCGCGGCCAACAGCGCGGTCTGCTACAGCCTGGGCATCACCGCCGTCGATCCGGTCGGGATGGATCTGCTGTTCGAACGCTTTCTGTCCGAGGAGCGCGGCGAATGGCCCGACATCGATCTCGATCTGCCGAGCGGCGACCGGCGCGAGCGCGTCATCCAACACGTCTACGAAAAGTACGGACGCCTCGGCGCGGCGATGACCGCCAACGTGATCACCTATCGCGGACGGAGTGCGGCACGCGAGGTCGGAAAGGCGCTCGGCTTCGACGCGCCGCAGGTCGATCGGCTCGCGAAGATCATGAATCAGTTCGAGTTCTCCGACCCCTCCGACACGCTGCCCCGGCAGCTCGCGGCCGTCGGCCTCGATCTGACGACGGACGGCGTGCGGCAGTTCGCCCGGCTCTGGCATCAGATGCTGGATCTCCCACGCCATCTCGGACAGCACTCGGGCGGGATGGTGATCTGTCAGGGGCAGCTCGATGCCGTGGTGCCGCTCGAAAACGCGACGATGCCGGGACGCGTCGTCGTGCAGTGGGACAAAGATGATTGCGCCGACATGGGGATCATCAAAGTCGATCTGCTCGGCCTCGGCATGATGGCGGCGATTCAGGATTCGCTGCGGCTCGTGCCGACGCTCGATCTCGCGCACGTGCCGCCGGACGATCCGCAGGTCTACCGGATGCTGTGCGACGCCGACACCGTCGGCGTCTTCCAGGTCGAATCGCGCGCGCAGATGGCGACGCTGCCGCGCCTGAAGCCGGCCTGTTTTTACGACCTCGTCGTGCAGGTCGCAATCATCCGCCCCGGGCCGATCGTCGGCCAGATGGTGCACCCGTATTTGAATCGGCGCGCCGGCCGCGAGCCGGTGACCTATCCGCACCCCTCGCTCGAGCCGATCCTGGCGCGCACGCTCGGCGTGCCGCTGTTTCAGGAACAGCTGTTGCGCATGGCGATGACGGCCGCGGGGTTCAGCGGCGGCCAGGCCGAAGAGCTGCGGCGCGCGTTCGGCTTCAAACGATCCGAGCGGCGGATGAAACAGATCGAAGTGCAGCTGCGTGAGGGGATGACGCGGCAGGGAGTCAACGGCGACGCGCAGGAAGCGATCATCCGGTCGATCACGTCGTTCGCGCTGTACGGATTCCCGGAGTCGCACGCGGCGAGCTTCGCGCTGCTGGCGTATACGAGCGCGTATTTGAAGGTCCACTATCCAGCCGCCTTCTATACCGCGCTCCTCAACAACCAGCCGATGGGGTTTTACCACCCGGCGACGCTCGTCAAAGACGCGCAGCGGCGCGGCGTCCGGTTTCACCCGATCGACGTCCAAATCTCCGACTGGGAGTGTGTGGTCGAGTCCGATGGCGCGATCCGCCTCGGGCTGCGCTACGTGACCGGCCTCCGCGAACAGGTGGGGAAAGCGATCGCCGGTCACCGCCCGGTCAGCCATCAGGCACCCGGCACCGATCCACACCGGGCCACCACGCCGATCTGCCCGAAATGCGGGTGCGACGACGCCTCGATGCTCGAACGGGTCGATGCGCAGCGGTGGTTCTGCAACAACTGCTCGCACGACTGGCGCGGCGTCCCGCCGCCTCCCAGCCGGTTCCGCTCGCTCGACGATCTCATCGCTCGCACCGGCTTGCGGCGTGACGAGGTGGTCACGCTCGCCGACATCGGCGCGCTCAATGCCTTTGGGTACGATCGGCGGTCGGCGCTGTGGCAGGCCGAGCGTGCGGTCCGGCCGTCGGGCGATCTGTTCGCCGAGCCGGATCCCGAATCGTTCGTCGAGCAACCCGACGACGAGGACGACTGCCCCCTGCGTCCGATGACCGAATCCGAGCGCCTCGTGTCGGATTTTGCCGGGATGGGTCTGTCGGTGGGTCGCCATCCGATGGCGCTCAGACGCGACGAGCTCGCGATGCGCGGGATCCTGCGCGCCATCGATCTTCGCTCAGCGCGTCAGGGCCGCCGCGTGCGCGTCGCCGGCATGGTCATCACGCGCCAGCGCCCCGGCACCGCGAAAGGATTCGTGTTTCTCACCCTCGAGGACGAGACCGGGATTGCGAACATCATCGTGCGGCCCGACCTCTTCGCGCGCGATCGGTTGACGATTATTGAAGAGCCATTCCTGATCGTCGATGGCGTGCTGCAAAACCAGGACGGCGTGACCTCCGTCCGGGCCGAGCAGGTGCAGCGCATGGGCGGCCTCGACGTCGACGTCGACGCCCATGACTTTCACTGACGAGGTGACGCGAACTTCAACAGTGAAAAACTCAGAACTAAGGTCGGTAAACGGCAGCCTTCAGCCGGTTGACGGACTCCCCGTGACCTCGACTGCTCAGCTTTTCACCTCCCGTTTCCTTCCCGCCTGAACCTTGCCTTTGACGGTCGCCCCGTCGGCCATCACGAGGCGGGGCGCCGCGATATCGCCGTCGACCGAGGCCGTCGGAGACAGATCCACGCGCTCGGTTGCCGTGATGTTTCCGGTGACGCGGCCGCTGACCGCAATCGCCCCCGCCGCCAGGTCCGCCTTGACCGCCGCCCCCGGGCCGATGGTTAAATTGTGGGTGCCCACTTCAATCGTGCCCTCGATCTCACCGTCGATCGTCAGGTTCTCCCCGCTGACAATCCGTCCTTCGATACGGAGTGCGCGCCCAATCCAGGCCGCAATTCGCCGCTCGTCGGTCCGGGTATTCGGGTCGTTGGCCATCCGGAAACCTCCTCGTCTCCACGCATCTTATCGGGCGATCGTGACAAAGCCTTTCCGCAGGGGACACGGCGGGCCAGGAGGCCGGCCCTCTGGCGCTCGGGGACCGCAGCTGGCACGATATCTGAAAAGAGTGCGTGTGTGATCAAGGTCGACCTCCACATCCATACCGGCGATGACCCGATCGACCGGATTCCGTATTCGACGACCGACCTGGTCGAGACTGCGGCGGCCCGCGGGTTCGGCGCGGTGGCCATCACGCTGCACGAACGGCAGCTCGACGTCACCAATCTCGCGAAAATCGCCGCCGATCAGGGCGTCGTGCTCATTCCGGGCATCGAGCGGACCGTCGAGGGGAAGCACGTGCTGCTGATCAACTTCAGCGCCGCCGCCGAACAGGTCCGCACGTTCGCCGATGTCGCACGGCTGAAAGCATCCGAACCGGGCCTCGTCGTCGCGCCGCATCCGTTTTATCCGACGCCGGCCTGCCTCTGGGGAGCCCTCGACCGGCACGCCGACCTGTTCGACGCGGTCGAGTACAACGCCATGTTCACGCGCCAGCTGAACTTCAACGAGCGTGCCGTCCGATGGGCCCGGGCGCACGGCAAACCCATCGTGGGCAACGGCGACGTCCACCGGCTGCGGCAGCTCGGCACCGCCTGGTCGATGGTCGACGCGCCGGCGGACCCCGATGCCGTCTGCGCGGCCATCGCGGCGGGCCGCGTGTCGTACCACGCCACACCGCTGTCCTGGCCGAGCGCGGTGGGTATCATCACGGATCTGCTGGCATGGCGAAGCCTCGGTGGATCGCCGGTCCGGCCGACGCCGGTGCCCGGCTCGACAAATACCTCGCTGCGGCCGACCGCCTAGGATCACGCGGGCGCGCCGCCGACGCGCTCGCCCGCGGCAAGGTGTTCATCAACGACCGCGAGGCGACGGCCACCGATGCCGGGCTGCGACTGCGGCCGGGCGACACCGTCCGCCTCTGGGTGGATCGGCCGGGCAGCGCCCGCCGTCCGATCGCGCTCGGCAGCGATCGGGATCTCCCGATCGTGTACGAGGACGATGCCATCCTGGTCGTGAACAAACCGGCTGGCGTGCTCGCCGTGCCCCTCCCGCGCCAGGGGAGCGCGCGGTCGGTGTTCGAGGATGTCAAGGCCTACTTTCGCCGACGGCGTCGCCCCCGTCCACTGGTGGTCCACCGGATCGATCGCGACACCTCCGGCCTCGTAGTGTTTGCGACGCAGCCGCGCGCCCAGGAGCAGCTGAAAGCGCAGTTCAAGCGCCACACGGCGCAGCGGACGTATCTCGCCGTGGTGTATGGCGAGCCGACGCCGGAGGCGGGCACGTGGCGTGATCGGCTCGTGTGGGACGAGAAATCCCTGATTCAGAAGGAGACGCACCCGCGCGACCCCGCCGGCAAGAACGCGGTCAGCCGCTACCGCGTCGTCGCACGGCTGCGCGGCGCCTCACTGCTCGAAGTGGATCTCGTGACGGGACGGCGCAATCAGATTCGCATTCAGGCGCGGCTGCGCGGCCATACCCTCGTCGGCGAGCGCCGCTACGTGTATGGACCGGAATCGCTCCGGACGATCTCGTTTCCACGCCAGGCGCTCCATGCCTACCGCCTGGCATTCGCGCATCCCTCGGACGGCCGACCGCTGACCTTCGAAGCGCCGCTGCCCGACGATCTCGCGCAGCTCATCGCCCGGCTCCGGATCGCGTGAGGCGCGCCGCCCGGTCGACCCCTTACATCTCTTCGATCTGCAGCGTGCGATCGGCCGCGATCCGCACCCGAAAGAGCTGGTCGAATCCTTCTTCGCGCGTCGGCGGTTCGAGCCGCTTGGCCACGGTGAAGATCGCCACGTTCGGGACGCGATCCTTGCCCGTGCGCCCGGCGTTGCGCGCGACGGCGGCGCGCGTCGGCACGTCGAAGAAGTAGGCCACGACCCGCGCGCCGTGCGCGCGCGCGGCCTCGATAATGGCCGCGCGATCCGACCGCCGGGGGTTTGTGTTGTCGACGACGATGGAGGAACCCGTCGCCAGCGCCGCGGCGAGCCGCCGTTTCTGGTCGACGCGGACGTGCGTGGCGGCAAACCGGTCGCGGTAGAGCGTGGTCTTGCCGGCGCCCGGCACGCCCACCAGCACCACTACCTCGGCCATTGCCATCCATTATGCGATTGGCCCTGAACCGCCCGACACCCAGACATATAACCGTGGGAGTGGCAAACGTGCTGCCGGCCCTCGTCCGCGAGCGTGGATTCGCCTTCGTCCCCGGCGAGGCGTTCCGCCGCGACCTGGAGCAGGTCGGATCGCTCGCGGACTGGCCGCGGGTGGCCGCCAGCTGGAACGCCCTCGAGGTCGATCGCTATCTGCCGGAGGGCGTGCGGGATCGCCGTCGGCGGTTCGCCGTGTATGCAATCAATCGAGGCGGGGAGCTCGATCGGCTCGCGCATCAGCCCCACTATCAGCCGGCCGAGTACAACGTGCTCTTCGGCGGCGTCGATCGCTGGTTCGCGCCGGTCGAGCCAGAGGTGGGTGCGTCAGCGGCGCTGGGGACGATCCTGCGCTTTTGTGATCGCCTGTTCCGGCCGCTCGCCCCGTCGGTCGCGGCCTGGCGCGTCGAGCTCCATCAGTTCCGCATCGAGGCGCAAGCCGGGGCGCCGGGCCACCCGACGCCGGAAGGAGTGCATCGCGATGGCGTCGATTTCGTGCTGGTGCTGCTGGTCGCGCGGGTCAACATCGTCAGCGGCATGACGACGGTCTATGACCTGGCCGCGCGCCGCCCGCTCGGCAGCTTCACGCTGACCGATCCGTTCGACGCGGCGATCGTCGATGACGCCCGGGTGGCGCACGGCGTGACCGCGGTGTCGCCGCTCGACCCGTCACACGCCGGCCATCGCGACGTCCTGGTCGTGACGTTTCGATCGATCGGCTAGTGCGTCGTCGATCGCAGCGCGGCCGGGGCGACGTGCTTGTACACCTTGCCCCCCTTCATGACGAACGCCACGCGTTTCACGGCCGTGATATCGGTGAGCGGATCGCCATCGAGGCCGACGAGGTCCGCCTCGAAGCCCGGCGCCACCGTGCCAATGGTCTTGTCGAGCCGCAATGACCGGGCGGACAGCGAGGTTGCCGAGACGATCGCATCCATCGGCTTCTGTCCGCCCTGGCGGACGCGCTCGACGATTTCATCGGCGTTGTGGCCGTGCGCGCCGGCGACGGCATCGGTGCCGGTGACGAGCAGCAGCTTCGGCGTGCGGACCGCCTTCTTGATCATCTCCTCGTTGATCTTGATCCCCTTCTCCATGTAGGCGAAGCCTTCGGCGTTGTAGTTGCCGATGCCTTCGTAATGCGCGCGATTGCGGAGGTAGTTCTGCAGCACGACGCCCACGTTCGGATCGAAGTAGACGCCTTTGTCGGCCATCAGCTTCAGCACCTCGTCGTTGGCGAACACGCCGTGCTCGATCTGCTGGCAGCCGGCGTTGACCGACGCCTTGATCGATTCCGGGCTGTGCGCGTGGACCATCGTGCGCATGCCGAGCGCATTGGCTTCGCCGCAGACGGCCTGCAGCTGGGCGTCGGTCATCGTCTGCTTGCCGCCGTCGCGAATGCTCGCGGAGGCGAAGATTTTGACGACGTCGGCGCCGTCTTTCTTCAGTTGACGCACCTTTTCGCGAAGCTCATCCGGTCCGCCGCTGTTCTCGTTGATCTGCCGGATCGAGGTGAGCACGCGCGGCCCCGGCAGCACGCCCCGGGCGATCGCGTCCCGCAGCTGGACGTCGTTCGGCTGGCCCGGGCTCTGAATCGTCGTGAAGCCGGCCATCAGCGTGACGTACGCGTTTTCCGCGCTGTAGAGCATTTCCTCGGCGGCCTCGCCGCGGCGCGCTGCGTAGCGACCGTCCTTGTCGAAATGCCAGCCGATGTGCGCGTGCACGTCAATCAGGCCCGGCGTCACCGTCAGCGCTCCGAGCTCATAGGTGGGGGCCGTCGACGCGCCGGTCTCAATCGCCGTAATTTTGGATCCCCGCACGACGATCGTGGCGTTGCGCAGCGTCTTGCCGGTGCCGTCGAGCACCGTGGCGGCGTGGATCCGAACCGTCTCGGATTGTGAAAAAACCGGGACGGCCGACAGCGCGACGATTGCCAGGAAGGCAGCAAGGTTTGAGCGCATGGCGCATTATAATCCTCGGTCTCGTCACGCATGTTCAAAGCAGCAGCTGCCGCGCTGGCCATTGCGGCCGCGGTCGTGGAATGGCCGCACTACGGCGGCGATCCCGGCGGGTCGAAGTATTCCCAGCTCGCGGACGTCAATCGATCCAACGTGTCGCGACTCGCCGTCGCGTGGGAGTGGCGGACCGGCGAAACCGCATTCGAACAGTTCGGCACGCGGCCCGGCGTGTTCGAAGCGACGCCGCTGATGATCGACGGCGTCCTGTACTTGTCGACGCCGTACAATCGCGTCGTCGCGCTCCAGGCCGACACCGGCCGCCAAATCTGGACCTTCGATCCGAAGGCCTACGCGGATGGGCAGCCGCCCAACGGAACCGGGTTCGTGCACCGCGGCATCGCCGCGTGGCGCGACAACGGCCGACTGCGCATCTTCCTGAACAGCCGGTACCGCTTGTTCGCGCTCGACGCCTCCACCGGGCTGCCGGTCGACACGTTCGGCGATCACGGCAGCATCGATCTCAGTCGCGGCCTCGTGTGGGCGATCAACAAAAAGCACTACACGAACACGTCGCCGCCCGTCGTCTATCGCGACCTGGTCATCCTCGGCAACGGCGTGGGCGATCGGCTCGCCTACC
>JBPYEE010000234.1:0-12262 GCA_051985095.1 Vicinamibacterales bacterium
CCGAGGAGCAACACCGTCGACGACATCCCCCGGCTGCGGGCGACCGATAGCAGGAACACCACCGCCAGCGCCGCAAGCGACCCCGCGAAGGCCGCCGTCGGAACGCTGAGGAGACCACCAAGAAATCGGGCTGGGATGACAGTGATCGCGATCATCGCGCCCACCGATGCGCCCATCGAGACGCCGAGCGTTTCCGGGGCCGCGAGCGGATTGCGGAGAAGAGCCTGAAACGTGACGCCGGCCGCCGCCAGCGACGCGCCCACAAGGGCCGCCGCAATGACGCGCGGCAGGCGCGCGACGAACAAGATCTGCGCATCGACGTTGTCGGCAAACGGCCGTGACGAGTCGAGCGCGCGCGCCAGCGAGATCCGCGTCGATCCAACGAGGGGCGCCGTCACGCCCACCAGGAGCAACAGCGCGCCAAACAGCACGACGACGACGATCAGCCGCCGGCGGATGTCACCGTGCGCGACCAATCGCCGTCACCGTGAGTTGATGGGTCCGCGGATGTCTTGAGACCTCCGCGTCCACGTGGTACACCGCCCGAACATTTTCGGGTGTGAGGACGGCCTCGCTCCGACCTGCCGCCAGCACCCGGCCAGCGCGCAGGAGCACCAGCTCCGAGCAGAGCGACGCCGCCAGATTCAGATCGTGGGTCGAGACGACCATCGTCGTTTGCCGCTCGCGGTTCAGGTGCGCCAGCAGGTCGACGATCTCGAGCTGAAAGCCGAGATCCAGCGACGCCGTTGGCTCGTCGAGCAGAAGGATATCGGATGCCTGGGCGAGGGCGCTGGCGATCACGACGCGCTGTTTCTCACCGCCGCTCAGAGTCGCGAACGGACGCGATGCGAAGGCAGCGGTGCCCGTCGCAACCATCGCCTCGTGCGCGATACGCAGGTCCTCGGCGCCCTCGAGCTGGAAGGTGCCGAGATGCGGATACCGCCCCATCAGAACGATTTCGAGCGCGCTGAAGTCGAACGTCGCGTGCGTTTCCTGCGGCACCATCGCGATGCGTCGGGCGAGCTCGAGCCGGGAGAGGGCCATGACGGCCCGGCCGTCGAGCGTCACGGCGCCGGCGTCTGCGCGCAGCGTTCCGGACATCAATCGCAGCAGCGTCGTTTTGCCCGATCCGTTGGGACCGAGCAGCCCGACAATGGCGCCGCGGCTCACCGAAATCGAGACGTCCTCCAGGACGCGACGCCTCCCGCCGGGCGCGGCGTCGCCCCGGCGGCCGAAGCGAGGCGCGGCGTACGCAAAGGAAACGTCAGCGACCTGCAGCAACGCGGACTCCGACGATTCCGCTCCGTCGCAGCGCCGGAAAGCCGAGTGCCTCTTCGTACTGGCGATCGGTCACATTCAGGACGCGCCCGAAGAGGTCCAGGTTGGCGCGCAGGCGCAGGGTGGCGCCGATGTTGCCGACGCCGTAGCCCGGGTTGTTGAACAGTCCACCGGATGCGCCGAGAGTCGGCTCGACGTCGAGCACCTGGGAGCGCGCGATCAGATCGCCGAACGCCGTCACCCGGCCACGCGTGAAAATGACGTCGATCGAGCCCTGGTGACGGGGGCGTCGCAGCAGGGGGTCGCCCACTTTGAAGGGCGGCGGCGCGGTGCCGACCAGGCCGTTGACGGCGAGGATTTCGGTACTCAGCCACGTCCAGTTCGCGCGCACGCTGACCGGCGGGATCGGGTGCGCGTCGAAGGTGAGCTCCAGCCCGCGGGCCTCCGCGTTGGAAATGTTGTCGGTCCGGTACTGGCTCGCGTCGCGAAGCGACTGACCGACGGTTACGATCAGGTCGTCATACCGGTTCACGAATGCCGTTGCGCCGAGGGCATACCGACCGCGCGCGAACTGTTGATCCACGCCGCCGTCCACGCTGCGGCTGCGCTCCGGCTTCAGGTTCGGATTGTCGGTGAAGGCGAGCTCGAAGGCGTCCGGCGGACGAATCCCGGTGCCGGCGCTCGTGTGGAACCGCGTCTGGCCCGCGAGGTAGCTCACGGCGATCTTCGGATTCACCGAGTCAACCGTCGGATGACCGTTCCGCGTCAGGTGTTCGAGGCGCGCACCGCCAGTGATGAAGAGACGGGGGTTTGGCACGTAGCGAAGCTCGGCGAACGTTCCGGCGTCGGTCCGTTCAATCGCGTTGGCGATGAAGGTGCTCGTCCCGCGTTCACGGGTCAGCTCGACGCCTGCCGACAGGCCAACCACGGCGTTGAACACGACATCCTCCTGCAGCCGACCGTCGTACCGGCGTGAGCCGCTGTCAGATGGTCCGTATTCACTGGTGAAATGACTCGACAGGTCGAACACGTTGAGATCGGCGCGCTGGCGGACCCGATCGGACCATTGATTGCTGATGCGGGCGCCGAGCTGACCGGAGTCGTCGATCCCCCTCGACACCCGATCGATGGTGGTATAGACCCCAATCGGGTTCGTCCCGAACGGTCCCGGAAATCCGCGCTCGTCGTGCGCGACATTGCCGGTGACGAACAGATCGGGGCCACCGGGCCTCTGCCATTCGACCGATCCGACGGCGCGGCGTCGGTGATCGTCGTCATTGCTGACCGTCTGGCCGGTCGCGGGCGCGATGCCCGTGTACCCGTCGCTGCGTTCCTGTTCAAATCCGCCGCCCCAGCTCCACGGGCCCCCGGAACCGGCGGCGCTCGTTTCGACCCGCTCGGTACCCTGACTCCCCCCTTCCAGCGATGCCTCGCCGCGCGGCTTTCCGCCGCGCCGGGTGACGATCTGCACGACCGCACCGATTGCGTCGGCTCCGAACAGCGCGCTCTCGGGTCCCCGGACGATCTCGATGCGATCGATGTCGGCGACGGCGAGGTGGCCGAAATCGTAGCCGCCGCCAAAACTGTTGGCCCGGATGCCATCCACGAGCACGAGCGTGTAGTTCGAGGCGCCGCCGCGTGGAAAGAGCGACGTAATCGCGCCGCGGTCGCCGCTGGTCGTGACCCCGAGATCGGGCACGAGGCGCAATGCGTCGGCGACCGTGTCGATCTGGCGCACCTGAAGATCGCGTGCGGTGACGACGGTGACGGTGTCCGCGGCGCGAGTGAGCGGCAGCTCGATCTGCGCCGCCGACACGACGACCGATTCGACGACCGCGCTCAGGCGCAGGCGCACGTTCACGGTTGGCGTCTCGTCGGCGTTGACGACCACATGAATCGGATCCGCTTCGAATCCCTCGCTGACGACGCGCAGATCGTACGCGCCGCCGCCGAGCGATCCAATGATGAACTGACCGCTCGAATCGGTTTCGCGGTCGACGAGTGTGCCGAGCGGCGTCGAGACGATGACGTGCGCGCCGGCGACGGCGCGTCCTTCGGGATCGGTGACTTGACCGGAAATTGTGGCTGCGGAAACGGAACGGCAGAGCAGCATGACCGCCGCCGCCGTCCACACGAGCAAGGGCGTGCGCATCGAAGTTCCTCCTGGCGTCTCACGCGCCGAAGAACAGACGCCCCCGATGGCAGGTTTCCTGACTCGCGGACTTGCCTGCGCGCCTTCCCGATCGCTCAGTGGCCGATGCGCAGCATAAACCGCTTACAGTGGCGGGACCGTGTGGGCTTCGCACCCAGCTTCGCGTCACCACCGGGGGAAACGTCGAATTGTCGGCGAGTATAGCAGGGTTGCGACTGCCACGGATTTGCGCATAACATTGTCAGGTCCGCCGGCAGCCTCAGGGGATTAGATGAACAAGAGTTCGACCGTTACAGTGCGCGAGACGCCTGTTCCGGATGTTGCGACCGCGAAAGCCGCAGGTCTGACGATTCACGGTGAAGTGTTCGTCGTTCAGACCGATGAGCGAATCCAGGTGATCGATCTCACGAGCCAGGTGATGGAGCTCGTGCGGAAGTTCAATATCCGTGAGGGCGTGGTGAGCCTCTGGTCGATGCACACGACCTGCGCGCTCTTCATCAACGAGTTTCAAACGGCGCTCTTGTCCGACATCAAACACTTTCTCGGACGGCTCGTCGAACGGGATGCCGACTGGTTGCACAACGATCCCGACCACTCGGACTGCGACCGGTTGAATGCCGATTCGCACCTCCGCGCGATGTTGCTCGGGCACAACCTGACCTTGCAGGTGAGTGGCGGCGAAGTCGTCCTGGGGCAATGGCAGCGCGTGCTCATGGCGGAGCTCGACGGCCCGCGCGCGCGATCGCTGCGCGTCCAGATTTTTGGGATTGCCTGAATGCGCGCGCGCCTCGCTCGCGCGAATCTCCTCGATATCTGCCAGAAGCTCGACGCCGGCGAGCGGCTCACGTTGGCCGACGGCGTGCGCCTGTTCGAGTGTTCCGATTTGCTGTCGATCGGCTGGCTGGCCAATCGCGAGCGGGAGAAGCGGCACGGCCCGAAGACCTTTTACAACTTCAACATCCGTCTCGAGGCGACCAACGTCTGCGTCGCCAGCTGCCTGTTCTGTTCGTTCGCACGGCTGAAGCCGGGCGATGCGGGCGCCTACACGCTGTCGCTCGAGCAGGCCTGGGACAAGCTGCGCCAGCGCGCCGATCAGCCGCTGACCGAGATTCATGTGGTCAACGGCCTCCATCCCGATTTGCCGTTCGAGTACTACACGGAGCTTCTCCGCGGCTTCAAGCGGATCCGCCCGGACATCCATCTCAAGTGCTACACCGCCGTCGAGATTGCGTTTTTTGCGGATCACTACGGCATGAATGATGACGAGGTGCTGCGAACGTTGATGGATGCGGGGCTCGATTCGCTGCCCGGCGGCGGGGCCGAGATCTTCGCCGATCGGGTCCGGAAGAAGATCGCCAACGACGTCAACAAGTGCAGCGCCGAGCGCTATCTATCCATTCACCGCCTCGCACATCGCCTGGGCTTGCGCTCGAACGTGACGATGCTCTACGGCCACGTCGAGACGGCCGAGGAGCGCGTGGATCACATGATTCGGGCTCGCGCCTTGCAGGACGAAACGCGTGGGTTTCAGGCGTTCATCCCGCTGGCGTTTCACCCCGACAACAACCAGATGCGCAAGTTGCCGGCTCCCAGCGGAGCGGATACGCTGCGGGTACATGCGGTCGCGCGGCTCATGTGCGACAACATCGCGCACGTGAAGGCGTTCTGGATCGCAACCGGTTTGGAGGTCGCACAGACGTGCCTGTGGTTCGGCGCCGACGATCTCGACGGCACCGTTCAGGAAGAAAAGATCTATCACATGGCCGGATCGGCGACGCCGACGTCGATGACGACGCGTCAGATCCAGCGCCTCATCCGCGCCGCGGGGCGCGAGCCGATCGAGCGCGATACGCTCTACAACGTCATCAATGATCCCCGTGTTGCTGCCACTGCTCACTGATTACGAAAAAGAACACCTCGCCGAACGCCAACCGCTGCCTGACCGGTACCTGGGGTTATCAGACGAGGAGATGGACCGGAGGATTAGTGCCGCAAAGGCGGCGCTCGGCCCACGCCTGATCATCCTGGGGCATCACTATCAGCGCGATGAGGTGATCAAGTTCGCCGATCACACCGGCGACTCCTACAGGCTTGCGCAGCAGATCGGCGCGCACCCCGACGCGCAGTTCATCGTCTTCTGCGGCGTGCACTTCATGGCCGAAAGCGCCGACGTGCTCTGCGCCCCGCATCAGCAGGTCATCCTGCCCGATCTGGCGGCCGGGTGCTCCATGGCCGACATGGCCGATCTCGAACAGCTCGAGATGTGCTGGCAGCGGCTGACGGCTGACAACGGCAGTTCGGCTCGAATCGTTCCGGTGACGTACATTAACTCGGCCGCATCGATTAAAGCCTTTTGCGGCGAACACGGCGGCGTGGTCTGTACGTCGTCGAACGCCGCCGCGGCGCTGCGATGGGCCTGGGACCGCGGCAAACAGGTTCTCTTTCTCCCGGATCAACATCTCGGCCGGAACACGGGCGTCAAACTCGGCGTGCCGCTCGACGAGATGATCGTGTGGGATCCGATAGACATGGACGGCGGACTCGATGCTGCCTCACTGCGGCACGCGCGCCTCATTCTGTGGAAAGGGCACTGCTCGGTGCACACGCGGTTCTCTGTCCGTCAGATCGCCAGCATTCGCGCGCAGCACCCGGGGGTGCGGATCATCGTGCATCCCGAGGTGCCGCTCGAGGTGGTTCAGGCGGCGGATGATTCCGGATCGACCGAATACATCATCAAGACGGTCACCAACAGCCCCGTCGGTTCTATCTGGGCTGTGGGCACGGAAATCCACCTCGTCAATCGCCTTGCCAGACGGCTGCAGCCGGGTCGCACCGTCCTCTCGCTCGACTCGTTCGGCTGCCTGTGTTCGACCATGTTCCGCGTCTCTCCCAACCATCTGCTCTGGACGCTCGAGGGTCTCGTCGACGGCGTCGTGCACAATCGAATCATCGTTCCCGACGACCGCAAGTACTGGACAAAGGTCGCCCTCGATCGCATGCTTAGTCTTTCGTAGGAGGTCGACCGACATGGCTTACTCGCTGCCCCCGCTGCCATATCCATCCGACGCTCTCGAGCCGTCCATCGACAAGCTGACGATGGAGATCCACCACGGGAAGCACCACAATGCCTACGTGACGAATTTGAATGCCGCGCTGGAGAAACATCCAGCCCTGCAGTCGAAGAGCGTCGAGGATCTGTTGAAAGGGATCAACAGCGTGCCGGAGGACATCCGGACGGCCGTTCGCAACAACGGCGGCGGTCACGCGAACCACACGATGTTCTGGCAAATCATGGGTCCCCACGCCGGGGGCGCCCCGAGCGGCGCCGTCGCGGATGCGCTCACCGGGTCGTTCGGCAGCTTCGACAAATTCAAGGAAGAATTCAAGAAGGCGGCGGTCGGACGCTTTGGCAGCGGCTGGGCCTGGGTGATCGCCAACGGCAACAAGTTGTCGATCGAGAGCACCGCGAACCAGGACAGCCCGCTGATGGACAACAAAAAGATCGTCTTCGGAATCGACGTCTGGGAGCACGCCTACTACCTGAAATACCAGAACCGGCGGCCCGACTACGTCGACGCGTGGTGGAACGTCGTCAACTGGGCCGAGATCAATAAGCGACTGCGATAACGCGTGTCGCTGTCGGCCGTCCTGTTCCTGTTCCTCGCCCACCTCGGCGTTGGCATCGTCTTCACGCTCGTGCTCGTAGCGCGCGAGGCGGGCGTGAAGTTCTTCCGGTTCAATGCGGGCCTGGCCGTCATCCTGATTGCCGTCGCCCTGGCGTTCCGCTACGAGACGCCCGGCGAGTCGAGCTCGTTGTCACGCGCCGCGTTCAGCGCGCTCGTCGTCGCGGAAGGGGCGCTGGTGGTCTACTGGGCGACCGTCGGTCGGATGCTCGCGAAGATTCGTCCGGCGATCGTCGGCATTGCCGTCGGCGCGGGCCTGACCGCGATCGTGTTACAGGCGCTCGCCGTGGCGACCCCGGGCACTCTGCCGGCGCGAACGCTCACCATTGCAAGCTTTCTCAGCTCCGCCGCGCTTCTTGGCGTCGCGTGCACCGCGATGATTCTCGGGCACTGGTACCTGGTGATTCCCTCGATGCAGGTGTCGCACCTGCAGGCCATCGTCAGAGTGCACATTGCGACCATGATCCTCAGGGTGGCGGTGGTCGCGGCCGCGGTGTTCGTCGCGATCGTGACGTGGCAGCCGGGAACCGGTCCCAGTTTTCGCTACTACGTGACGTCCGTCAGCGGGATCTTCTTCTGGCAGCGCGTGTTGTTCGGGCTCGCCGGACCGGCGGTGCTGTCATTCCTGACGTGGGAGACGGCGAAAATCCAGTCGACGCAGTCGGCTACCGGCATCCTCTACGTCGACTTCTTCACAGTCGTCGTTGGCGAGGTGCTCGCCAAGTACATCGTTCTCGCGACTGGCGTCCCCGTGTAGTACAGTGAAGGTTTGCGGATTGCACCGCGGTCCGGAACCTGTGCAATTCCAGACTGCGAACCGCGTCAGGGCCGGAAGGCAGCAGCGCTAAGCAGATCCTGCAATGTGCCGCAGGTATTCCGGACTGCGGTGTAATCCGCAATCCTCAACTTCCGATCCGCGATGCCGTATCAAGTCATAGCCCGAAAATGGCGTCCGCAGAAGTTCGACGACGTCGTCGGACAGCACGCGGTGACGCGCACGCTGCGCAACGCGCTCGCGAGCGGACGGCTGGCGCAGGCCTTCGTCTTCGCCGGCCCGCGCGGCGTCGGGAAAACGACAACGGCCCGCATTCTGTCGCGCGCCCTGAACTGCGTGAATGGGCCGACGGCGGAGCCATGCGGCGTCTGCGATGCGTGTCTGGAGATTGCGGAAGGTCGCGACATCGACGTCCTCGAGATCGACGCGGCGACGCATACGCAGGTCGATAACGTTCGAGAGGTCATCATCTCCGGCCTCGCGATTTCGCCCGTGCGGAATCGCTACAAGATTTTCATCATCGACGAGGTCCATCAGCTGTCGAACTCATCGTTCAATGCCCTGCTGAAGTCGATCGAGGAACCACCGCCCCACGTCGTGTTCATCATGGCGACCACGGAGCTGGAAAAGATTCCCGAGACGGTGCGGTCGCGGGCGCAGGTGTACGAATTCCGGACCATCGGCAGCCGGGCGATTGCCGAGCAATTGCGAAAGATTGTCGATGCCGACGGCATCTCGGCGCCCGATGAGGCGTTGCAGCTCATCGCACGCGACGCCGAGGGCAGTATGCGCGATGCGCAGAGCCGGCTCGATCAGGTCATCGCTTTTACCGGTAAATCAATTACCGCCGAGGACGTGGCGACCGTGCTCGGGCTCGTCGGCCGAGACCTGTTGTTGGATGCGGTGCAGGCAGTTGCCGATGAAGATGCGGCCGCCGCGTTCGAACTGTCGGCACGTGCCGTCGAAATGGGATACGACCTGCGCGCCGTCTGCCGTGAGCTCTCGCGCGTGGTCAGGGATCTGCTGGTGCTGTCGGTCGATCCGTCGCGGATCCAGGATCCGGAGATCGCCGGAGAAGGGGAGCGCGACCGGGTCAAGGAACTCGCGTCGCGGTTCTCGCGCGAGGACCTGCTGCGCGCGTTCGATGTCCTGACGAAGGCCGAGTCCGACATCCGGGCTGCCGCCCAGCCGCGCTATCACCTCGAGATGGCGCTCCTGCGGTGGATTTATCTGCGGAAACTGGTTTCCATCGAGGAATTGATCGCCGGGAAGCCGCTGCCGACTGCCTCGCCCGTCTCCGTGGTCGACCGCAGCGCTCCGGGCAGACCTCCGTCGCCGGGCGGCAGCAGCGCGCCGCCTGCGAGTGGCTCGAGCCGTCTGCCGCAATCGCCGGATCCGGCAGCGAAGAGCGCTCCTGTGGTGGGGGCGTCTGGCGCCGGCGGCGTGAAAGATGCGTTGCTCGCCGAAATCCGCAAGCAGAAAGTCGTTTTCTATAACACAATCGTGGCGCAGGCGCAGAAGATCGAGGCGGCAGGGGATCGCGTGACCTTCACGTTTTCGCCCAATCATCGAACCTTGCGCGATGCGTTCGAGGAGAAGAGAACCTGGCTCGAATCGGTCGCCCAACAGGCGGTTGGACGCAGGATCGCGATCGTCAGTGTGCAGGCGGACGCAGGCGCGCC
This sequence comes from Vicinamibacterales bacterium, assembly GCA_051985095.1. Taxonomy (GTDB): domain Bacteria; phylum Acidobacteriota; class Vicinamibacteria; order Vicinamibacterales; family CAVVIG01; genus Gp6-AA45. The sequence continues at coordinate 9,571 of JBPYEE010000234.1, forward strand.
GCCGGCCGCCCCCGCGGCGAGCGACGGGGCTCCGCGGCCGTCTGACAAGAAGGCAGCGCTGCGCGATCAGGCGCTCGCCGATGCCGGTGTGCAGGCCATGCTCGAGGTCTTTCCCGCGGAAATCCGCGACGTCGAGGAAATGTGAACATTCAACAAGTGATGAAACAGGCGCAGCAGATGCAAGAGCGCCTTCAGAAGCAGATGGCGGACCTTCGCGTCGAAGGGAATGCCGGCGGCGGCATGGTGACGGTGGTCATCAATGGCGCCAAGCAGGTGCAGTCGATCAAGATCGATCCTGAGGTGGTCTCGAGGGAAGAGGTCGAGATGCTGCAGGATCTAATCGTTGCGGCGATCAACGACGCCCACCGCAAAGCCGACGAGGAGATGTCGCGGAACGTCAGCGGCATGCTCCCCAAACTCTGACGTGTCCCTGCCCGATCCGTTGATTCGACTGATTGAAGAGCTGCAGCGGCTGCCCGGCATCGGTCCGAAAGGCGCACAGCGGCTCGCGTTCCATCTCCTCAAAACACCGCGCGAGCAGACCGATCGGTTGGTGGACGCCGTCCGCGACGTGAAAGAGTGCGTCACCTACTGCTCGACGTGCAACAACATCACCGACCGCGACCCCTGCGTGTTTTGTAGCAGGGCCGATCGCGACCGGCATATCATCTGCGTCGTGGAAGAACCCCAGAACGTCACGGCGATTGAGCGGACGCGTGAGTTCAAGGGCACCTACCACGTCCTGATGGGTGCGATCTCGCCACTCCAGGGGATTGGTCCTGACGACCTGAAGATCAAGGGCCTTCTGGCTCGCGTCAACAACGGCGTCACCGAGATCATCCTCGCCACGAACCCCACGGTGGAGGGAGAGGCGACCGCGCTCTATCTCGCGCGGCTGTTGAAGCCGCTCGGCGTCAAGGTCACACGGATCGCGATGGGAGTCCCGGTCGGCAGCGATCTCGAGTACGCGGACGAAGTTACGATGCACAAAGCGCTCGAAGGGCGGCGTGAAGTCTGACCGCAGCGATGCTTCCCCACTCGTACCAACTTCCGGCGGCGGCGTTGCTCGTACTGGGCGGCGCCCTGTCGTGCTTCGCCGGATACCGCCTCTTCAGGATCGTCCTGGCCATTTATGGCTTCATCCTGGGCGCTGCGATTGCGAGCTCGACGGTCGGCGTGACGAACGCGACGGGGCAGGTCCTCGCAGCGCTCCTCGGCGGCGCTGCGGGCGCGGTGATTCTGGTCTTGGCGTACCTCATCGGCGTCGCGCTTCTTGGTGCCGGGCTGGGCGCGCTCGTCGCGCACGTGAGCTGGAGCTACTTCGGCACCGGTGATCCGGCGCCGGCGCTCGTGATCGCCTTGGCGGTCATCGGGGCGATTGGCGCGATGATGTTGCAGCGTTACGTGATCATCGTCGCGACCGCGTTTGGTGGTGCCTGGACGCTGCTCTTGGGAGCGGTCGCGATGGCGGGCAGCGGTCCTGGGAGCGTGGCGGTGCGCAGTGCGGACGTTTGGATCTTGTATCCGTTCTCGCCGGCCATCGATCAGCGGTGGCTGCCGGTCGCATGGATGCTGCTCGGCCTGTTCGGAACGGCAGTTCAATTGGGCGTAACCGCCCGTCGGCGCGCGTAACGTACTCCAGCGCCGGCCGGACATCGAGACGGCATGGCCACGTTGAAACGGCATGCTGATACCGAGTTCCTCGTTGTGGCTTACGGACCGCTGTCGGTTTGGTTCGGGCAGCCCGGTTTTTCGGGCTGGTCGCGAGGTACCGGCCCGTTTCACCGACCGAGCATCAGATCGCGACTTGAGTCGCGCCCCGGGCGGCGCTGCCGCTGATCAGCGGGAGGCAGGTGCTCCGAGACCGCACCGCTCTGCGCGTCAACCGCCTCGTAGGGTCAACCCGGGTCGCCGCGACCGCTGTGGCCAGCCTTGTCGCGACTGTCGCGCTGCGGTAGGATTGAGGTTCTGCTCGCCGCGCCTGTCCCTGTTCCTCAGTAGCTCAATGGCAGAGCATCCGGCTGTTAACCGGAGGGTTGCTGGTTCGAGTCCAGCCTGAGGAGCCAATGTTTTCAATGAGTTAGCGGCGTCCTCGTCCCTGATTTCTGAACAATTCTGAACAATTCGGATCCGACTTGATCGGCGGCGGCGCGCGCGGCGCCGTCAAGCACCTGGGTGTACACGTTAAGCGTCGTATCCACCTTCGTGTGCCCCATAATCGCTGCGATCACCTTCGGCGGCACGCCCTTGTGATGCGCCCACGAGGAATACGTGCGACGGAAGGTCAGCCAGGTGACGCGGGGCAGCCCCGCCGCCTTGCAGGCAGGCCACACCCATGTGCGTAGCACGTTGTTGGGCGAGATCGGTTTGCCGGAGCCTGTCGCGAACACGAGATCGTCCGGACCGGTGCGTCGAGCCTGTGCCCGCCATGCCGTGAGCAACTGCAGGGCCGTCTCCGACAATGGGATCGGTCGAACGCTGGCGTCCGTCTTGGGCGTGTCGAATTCCCCCTCGTACACCGCTTGGCGCACGTGCAGGCATTGATTGGCGTCCTCGAGATCACGCCAGCGAAACGCGAAGAGCTCGCCTCGCCGCGCGCCGCCCAACAGCGCCAGGCCGACCATCGTTCGGGGCATCAGCCACGGCAACTGATCGAACAGCGCGATGGCCTGATCGACGGTGAGCGCCCACT
>JBPYEE010000235.1:0-2957 GCA_051985095.1 Vicinamibacterales bacterium
TCGATCTCGTACAGCCATGATGGTCTCGGGCGTGGCCCGTGTACGCACCCACACGGTCTTGCTCAGATCTGGTTCGGTGATGATTCGGGCTGCTCGTTTCGCACCCCTCATGGTCGTCGGCGTCCTATGCCAAGTGATCACGATCGCCGGCCGGGAGCCACGACTCAAAGACCTCCTCTCCCGTCTCGAGATCTATCTCGGCAACTACGAACCGCAATTGACGTCGCTCGTCGCCGAGGAACAGTACGAGCAATGGATTCAGCCCGGGAACGGCGCTGCGACGACGCGACGGACGCTCACATCAGATTTCGGATTCCTGCGGCTGCCCGGCCGACCCGAGTGGCTCGGTCTTCGCGACACGTTCGCGGTTGACGGTGAACCAGTGCCCGATCATGAAGCGCGCCTCGATCGTCTGTTGTCCGAAGGGTCTTCCGATCTGCCGGCTCTGGCTCGACGCATCGTCGAGGAAAACGCGAGGTACAACCTCGGGATCGTGACCCGGACGATCAACGTGCCGATGCTCGCCCTCGATCTGGTGGGTCCTCGAAATCATGAGCGATTGGCGTTCCGCAAGCGCGGCGAAGATCACCTCGAGGGACGAGCGGCCTGGGCCGTGACCTTCAGCGAGCATGATCACCCGACGCTCGTCAAGACGCCCGATGGACGCAATCGGCCAGCGCACGGGACCGTCTGGATCGATCCGACCGACGGCGCCGTCCTCCGCACGGATGTCGAGTTCGAGCCCGCAGCGGAGCGGGATTCGCCGGCAACCACGATCACGGTGCTGTATCGGACCGAGACCACGCTCGGGCTGCTGGTGCCCTACGAGATGCGCGAGATCTACCGCCCGGAAACCGGCGGCAATGCCGCAGACGAAATCCATGCCGTCGCGCGCTACACGAACTTTCGACAATTCCGCACGCATGCCCGCGTCGTGCCGCGCTGATGCAGACTGCAACCGGGCCCGCGCAAACGGCGACCTGGCGCCGGGAGTCCAGCCGTCGCGTCGTGTCCCAGGTAGGGAACCCAGCATGGCCGCCCGGGGGATCCATGACCAGCCCGCGGCCGGGTAAACGCACGACGTGAGGGTTCGTCAGTAGATTTCCGGACACCTGCCCGTCTGCGTGCGGCCGGCGACTCGTGTACAGTTGCCCATCGAACAAGCGAACGAGGCTGAGCTGTGAACGTCCATCGTGCACTCGTCATCAGCGCCGTCGGGGTCGTCGTGGGGACGTCCGGCGTCTCCCGATCAGCGTCGCAGCCGGCCGCCCAGACGCGGCCGGCCCCGATGGCCGCCAATTGGCCCCTTCACAACCTCGACCTGGCTGGTTCACGGTTTTCGACGCTCAGCCAGATCAACCGGTCCAGCGTGAAGACGCTGGTACCGCGGTGGCTCTTTCAGCACGGCGTCATCGACGGTGTCAGCAATCAGACTACGCCGGTCATCGTCGACGGCACGATGTACCTGACCGATTCGCGCGGAAGCGTGTACGCCGTCGATGCGGCTGACGGCCATCTCCTGTGGTCGTACGACGTGACCGCGAAGCTAGGGGGCGGTGCACGCGACGGGTACATCTTTCGGAATCGCGGCGTGGCCTATGGCGACGGCATCGTATACACGGCCGCGGGGTCGTTCATCTTCGCACTCGATGCGAAGAGTGGTCAGCCGATTCCCACCTTCGGCGCCGGTGGTCAGGCGAGCGTCATCCTCGACGTGTTGAATCAGCGCTACCCCGATGTGAAGTCAGCGATCAGCATGGGGTACTGGTTCACGACGGCGCCGCAGTATTTCAACGGGGTCCTGTACATCGGGAGCACCCGCAGCGAGAGTCACATCCCTGGCGGCCACGTCCTCGCGGTCGACGCGAAGACAGGGAAGGTCCTCTGGCACTTCAACACGATTCCGCAGGACGAGAAGGATCAGGGATGGGAGACCGCGGGTCCGACCTGGGTCGGCGGGGAACGGAACGGGGGCGGTATCTGGGAAACGCCGGCGATCGATCCGGAACTCGGAATGCTCTACGTCGCCGTCGGCAATCCATTCGGAGACAGCAGCAAGCGCGCGGGCCTCAATCTCTTTACCAACTCGATCGTCGCGCTCACGATCCGTGACGGTCGCCTCAAATGGTACTTCCAGCAGACGCACCACGACGTGTGGGATTACGACTCGGGCGCCCCTCCGATCCTGTTTGAGATGCAGGTGCGCGGCCGTCGGGTCAAGGCCTTGGCCGAGGCGAGCAAGAACGGGTTCCTCTACATCCTGGACCGCGAGACCGGAACGCCGGTTCACCCGATCAAGGAGATGCCCGTACCGCTCGACAACGCCGGCCCGGGCGAGTCACCGTGGCCGACACAGCCGATTCCGTTCACCGCCAGTGGCAAGCCGATGGAGCCGGTCTGTCCCGTCGAGCCGGTTGAGATCCCCGCCGAGCAGCTGGCGAAGAACAAGCCAGCGCCCGTCTTCAGTCCCAGACGGCCGAATCAGATCGTCGCGCCCGGCGCCGGCGGCGGCACCAACTACAGCCCGTTGTCCTACAGCCCCCGGACCGGTCTCCTGTACGTCAACGCGATCGATCAGCCGTTCAATGCCGGACGCGGACCGAAGGGCTACTTTTCCGCCTACGATCCGGTGACGGGCGATTTGAAGTGGCGCAAGATTTTCGAAGGCTTCGGGCAGGCCGGCTCGGTCGTGACGGCGGGTGACGTGGTGTTCGTCGGTACCGGCAGCAACATCGCCGGCTACTTCTTTGCATTCGACGCAAACACCGGGGAGGAGCTCTGGAAGTTCAACACCGGATCGGGCGTCTTCTCGTCGCCGTCGATTTACGCCGTCAATGGCGAGGAGTTCGTGGCCGTTGCCTCCGGCGGTGGCGAGCGAGGACGGCGCGGAGGTGACCTGATCCTGAGCTTTGGCCTGCCGCCTCGCTGACGTCTTCGTGGCCGCTCCCGACAATCCC
>JBPYEE010000236.1:0-7260 GCA_051985095.1 Vicinamibacterales bacterium
CTTTGAGCGCGTCGATGTCGATGAGCACATACCGGATCTTCCGCTTCTCGGGGATCTTGAAGTCCGCCTTGTGGGCCTCGAAATAGCTCGCCACGTCCGCGTCGGAGACGGTGACCTGATTGCGGAAGCTGTCGGCCGTGAACGAGACGACCGCGAGCTTCACCTTGTCGTTGCGGCGGCGGTACTCCTGATCGAGTTCCTTGTCGGGAACCGAGATCCAGTCGGTGAGCGACGAGCGCAGCTTCTGCACGATGAGCTGCCGGCGCACGTTGTCTTCGAAATCGGAGGGCGTCATCGGCGGGCGCTGCATGCGCAGGAGCTGCTGATAGCGCTGCTCACCGATGAAGGCGCCGTTCTCCTGAAAGGCCGGCATCGAGAGGATCGCCTGCCGCACCTCTTCGTCGCTGACGTCGATCCGCAGCCGTTCGGCTTCGGCGAGCGCGGCGCGCTCGTCGACCATCTGCTGCAGGATCTGCTGCTCGATGCCCAGCTGTTTCAGGAGCTGCTCGCTCATGTTGGAGCCGTAGGCGGACCGGTACGCCTGTAGCTGAGCTTGGTACGTTCGCCGGAACTCACCTGCGGTGATGTCCTGACCCTCGACCTTCGCGATCGTGTCGCCGGAGGCGGCGTCGGCCCCGCTGCCGCGCAGGAAATCGGGAATGTAGAAGATGATGAACGCGAGGCACACGAGGCCCAGGCTCCACTTGAGCCAACTCATGTGCCGGCGCATCTTGTCGAGCATCGTCATGGCAACACCTTGAAACCCCCATGGTACGCCATGAACTTACAGTGTGGCAAGCAGTTACGGCGTCGGTATGTTATATTTGCACACAGAACAGTTACGGATGCCTCCAGCCAGCCGAGTCTCGCGCGCACCGGTCGCGCTCTATCAGGTCGGCCTTGCCGGTAAAAGCGGATCGAAGTTACGGCGCGCGAGCGAGCTGTCCCTGTCTACGCCGGGTCTCGATCTGGCGACGAAGCTGCGCCTCTTTCAACGTGCGTTGCGCAGTCGCGTCGAACGGCGCGACGCGCTTGTCGACATCGTCCGCGCCGTCAACACCACACTCGAACCGGCGAAGGTGGCCGAGCTGATCGTGGATCGCGCCGCGACCTGGATCCCGGCGCCGTGCTGGGCCGTTGTGTCGTCGGATCTCTCCGGTCAATTATCGCTGCTCGCCGATCGCGGGCTCGCCTCCGAGATGGAACCCACGCTGTTTTCGATTGCGCAGTGGGTCATGCAGCGCGCACAGGAGTTTGTGTGCGCCGATCTGCGCGAGGATGGACGCATCAAGAGCGCCACGATCGGCGCGGTCATCGCGCTGCCGCTGAGCTGTCGCGGGCGCCGCGTCGGCGCCATCATCGGCCTCGACCGCGTCGCAGCGTTCCGCGAACCCCGGTTGACCGGGCCGATGCTGCGCGCGGTCCGGCTGCTCTTGGAGCCGGCCGCTGTCGCGCTCGACAGCGCGCTGCGGTTGAAGCACGCGGAGGCACTGTCGGTCACCGACGATCTGACCCAGCTGTACAACTTGCGCTACTTGAACCTGGTGCTGCGGCGGGAGACGAAACGCGCGTCGCGCAACGGCCGGCCGCTGTCGCTGTTGTTTGTCGATCTCGACGGTTTCAAAGCCGTCAATGACGCCCACGGACACCTGTGCGGCAGCCGCGCGCTGGTGGAAGCGGCGGCGCTGATCCGCGGGAGCGCGCGCGAGACCGACGTCGTCGCGCGATTCGGCGGCGACGAGTTCGCGGTGGTCCTCCCCGACACCGGCGGCGAGGGTGCCTTCGCGGTGGGCGAGCGCATCCGGGACCGGATTGCGGCGCACTCGTTTCTCGCTTCGGAGCACCCGAATCTGCACCTGACGGCGTCAGTCGGTGTCGCAACACTCCCCGACGCGGCTTCATCGGCTGAAGCGCTGATGCGGGCGGCGGATATGGCGATGTACGCCGTGAAGGAATCGGGGAAGAACGGTATTCAGGCTGCGTCGGCTCCCGCCGATAACTGACGCACGAGAGTTTGACCGTTCAACGGTGACAGCTCATCTGACAACAGTTCACGCAAATGCATGCTCCGTTACGCTACTCCCCGTTGAACAGCAATCGCCGGCGACCGCCTGTGACCTTGCAAGGAGCTTTCGTTGAGCCTTCGTTCGATGCTTTCCCTGTTCTCGAGTGATCTCGCGATCGACCTCGGCACCGCGAACACGTGCGTCTACGCGCGAGGCAAGGGGATCGTCGTCAACGAGCCCTCGATCGTGGCGATCAACAAGGTCAACGGCCGCGTGGAGGCGGTCGGCAGAGACGCCAAGGACATGCTCGGCCGTACCCCGGGCAACATCGTGGCCATCAAGCCGATGAAGGACGGCGTGATCGCGGACTTCGAAGTCACCGAGAAGATGCTCACGTACTTCATCAAAAAGGCGCACAATCGCAACGTCTGGGTGCGTCCGCGCATCGTCATCGGCGTGCCCTCCGAGATCACGCAGGTCGAAAAGCGGGCGGTCAAAGACAGCGCGTATCGCGCGAAGGCGAGCGAAGTGCACCTGGTCGAGGAGGCGATGGCAGCCGCAATCGGCGCGGGCATGCCGATCACCGAGCCGTCCGGCAACATGATCGTCGACATCGGCGGTGGCACGACCGACATCGCCGTCATCTCGCTCGCGGGCATCGTGTACAGCAAGGCGGTCCGCGTCGCCGGCAACGAAATGGACGAGGCCATCATCCAGTACGTCAAGAAGCAGTACAACCTGCTCATCGGCGAACGCACCGCGGAACAGATCAAGATCGAGATCGGATCGGCGTATCCGCTCGAAGAGCGGATGACCATGGAGATCAAGGGGCGTCACTTGATCGAAGGGGTGCCCAAGACCATCACGATCACCGACGAGGAGATTCGGGAAGCGCTCGCCGAGACCGTCAACGTCATCGTCGACGCCGTTCGCGTCGCCCTCGAACGCACGCCGCCGGAGCTGTCGGCCGACATCGTCGATCGGGGGATCGTGCTGACGGGCGGCGGGTCGATGCTCAAGAATCTCGACAAACGGCTGCGCGAGGAAACCGGCCTGCCGCTGGCAATGGCCGAGGATCCGCTCTCGTCGGTCGTGCTCGGTGCCGGCAAGATGCTGTCCGATTTCAACCTGCTCAGAAAGATTTCGATTGATTAGTGGCTGTTCAGGACCTGCGTCAACGGTCGGGCTACTTGTTTCTGGCGGTCATTCTCGGCCACATTCTGCTCATCTCGGCGCAGGTCAACTCGCACAAGGGTGTTCCCGTACTCGAAGCCGTCACCTTCGGCATTTTTTCCGAGGTCCAGCGCACCTTCTCGGGCGGGGTCTCGAGCGTGCGCCGCGTCTGGAGCAACTACGTCGGCTTGCGGCATGTGCGATCGGAGAACGACGACCTCAAGCGCCGGCTCGCGGACGCGGAAATCGCGTTCCAGCGGCAGCAGGCGCTGGCCGACCGGGCGCGTGGCCTCGAGCGGCTGCTCGAGCTCAAGGACCGGTCGAGCCTGCGGATGACCGCGGCGGCCATTATCGGCGCGTCGGTCACGCCCGATTTTCAGACACTGACGATCGACAAGGGGACACGCGACGGCCTGCGTCCCGATATGGCGATTGTCGCGCCTGAGGGCGTTGTCGGACGGATCGTCGTGCCCAGCGCGCGCGCCGCGAAGGTGCAGCTGTTGATCGATCGGAACGCCGCGGCCGGGGCGCTCATCGAACGATCGCGCGCGCAGGGCGTCGTGGTCGGCGCGGGGGACGAGCGGCTGCGCATGGACTTCGTGTCGGAGACCTCTGACATCGTGGTCGGCGATGTCGTCGTGACCTCCGGCATCGACGGGATCTACCCCAAGGGATTCGTCATCGGTCGGGTGGACACGGTGGACAAGAATGGGCCGACGTATCGCCGGATTCTCGTGAAGCCCGCCGTGAACTTTTCGGCACTCGAGGAGGTGCTCGCCGTGGTCACGCCGACCGCGGTCCAGGAGACTGGCACCGGCGGGGAGAAGGAGTGAGGTTCGCGTGGGTCGTCGTGGCCATCACCGTCGCGCTCGCACTCCAGACGACCATGGCCCGGTTCGTCGTTCGCGGCACGGTCGCCGTCGACCTCGTGCTCGTTGCGGTCGTCTACGTCGCGTTGACGGCCGGGCCGACGACCGGGCTGTTGACCGGCAGCGTGGCCGGGCTCATCCAGGACGCCCTGTCGACGGGCGTCATCGGCATCGGGGGACTCGCCAATTCGGTGGTGGGATTTTTTGCCGGGGTCGTCGGCACGCAGTTCATCGTGATGCAGGCCGTGCCGCGGTTCGTGGTCTTTATGGCCGCCACCGCGTTGCACGCCGTGATTTTTATGGGGTTGTATACGCTTCTTGACGTGCGCCACTTTGGCACACCCTATGCGGCTGTAACAGGGCAGGCCGTGGGCAACGCCGTTGTCGGGGTCGTGGCGTTCCAGCTGGTCGAGCTGCTCCCGGGCGCTGTTGAGCGGCGCCGGGCCGCTCGCACGAGATTGCGAAGGTAACCGATGATTGAAGACCGCCGAAAACTGGGCGCCCGCCTCACGATCCTGCAATACGCGATCACGGCGATCTTCTCGATTCTCGCCGTCAGCTTCTGGGCGCTGCAGGTTGTCCAGCACGCCAGGTTCGAGGAAATGGCCGAGAACAACCGGCAGCGGACGCTGCCGCTGCGCGCCCCGCGCGGCATCGTGTTCGATCGCGACGGCAAAGTGCTCGTCGAGAACCGCCAGTCCTTCAGCATCTCGATTGACCGCGAACTCACCAAGGACATGAATCGCACGATCCGGCTGCTGGCCGGGGTGCTCGGCCTCGATGAGGGCGCCGTCAAGGCGATCGTGGATCGCCATCGGCACGAGCCGACCTACCGGCGGATCACCATCGTGCCGGACGCCTCGCTCGCACAGGTTGCCGCGGTCACCGCCCGGCGGCTCGACTTCGAGCTGCCCGACGTCGTCATCGAACCGGTGCCGACGCGGCGGTATCCCGATGCGATGGGTGCGCATCTGTTCGGGTACGTCGGCGAGGTCAACGATACGATCCTCTCGGCCAATCCCGATCTGAAGAGCGGCGACATCGTCGGGCAGTCGGGGATCGAGAAGGTGTACAACGCGATGCTGATGGGCGAGGACGGGGCCCGGCGCGTCGTCGTCAACAGCGTCGGCCGCGAGATCCGGACCCTCGAAGAGGATGCGCCGACCGAAGGCAAACGGCTGCAGCTGACGATCGACTACGACGTTCAGAAAGCGATCGAGGACGGCTTCGACGCGATCGGCTTCAACGGCGCGGCGGTCGTGCTCGATCCGAGCAACGGCGACGTGCTCGGGTTCACGAGCCGGCCGGCCTACGACCCGAACGCGTTTGCGGCCGGCATTGATCGGGACACCTGGAACATGCTGACGACCGACGAGGACCGTCCTCTGAACGATCGCGCGATTCAGGGGCGCTACTCGCCCGGATCGACCTTCAAGATGGCGGTCGCGCTCGCCGGGCTCGAAGAGGGCATTATCACGCCCGACTTCCACGTCACCTGCCACGGCGGCGCGGTGTTCTACGGGCGCCCGTTCAAGTGCTGGAAGAAGGGGGGCCACGGGACGATCGATTTGCGCCATGCGATCGAGCAATCGTGCGACGTGTACTTCTACACGGTCGCCAACATGGTCGGCGTCGACAAGATCAACAAGTGGGCGACGGCAGTCGGCCTCGGCGTGAAGAGCGGCATCGATCTGCCGAACGAGGTGCAGGGACTCGTGCCGTCGACGGAATGGAAGCAGCGGGTGCACCACGAAAAGTGGTACGCCGGGGAGACCATCTCCGTCGGCATCGGTCAGGGGCAGGTCTCGGTCACCCCCGTGTCGATGGCGGTCTACATGGCGACGATGGCCAACGGCGGTACACGCGTGACGCCCCACTTGTTGAAAGCAATCGATGCCGGCAGCGGCTGGAAGCCGGTGCCGCCGCCGGCGCCGCAGTCGAAGGCGAACATCGATCCCCATAAGCTGCAGGCGATCCGCGACGGGCTCTACCTGGTGGTCAACGGCGCCGGTACGGGCCACAACGCCATCATCCGCGGGCCGGACGGCAAACCGATCCATGACATCTCGGGGAAGACGGGAACCTCACAGGTCATCTCGAACCAGGGGCGGGCGGCGGCGCGGGGGAAGACCGACAAGAACCTGAAGGACAACGGGTGGTTCGTGTTCTTCGCGCCGCGCGACGAGCCGGAGATCGCGGGTGTCGTGTTCCTGGAACACGGCGTCCACGGATCGAACGCGGCGCTCGTGGCGCACCACATTCTCGACACCTTCTTCGCCAAGAAGGACGGCCGGCCGCTGCCGCCCAAGCCGGACTTGAAACCGAACTTGTCCGAGGCGCAATAATGAAGACGGTCTCCGGAAGGCGACACCGCTAGCCACGATGTTCGAACGCCGGCTCTATTTCCACATCGACTGGGCGCTGGTCATTTCGATACTCGCCCTGTGCGCCCTCGGCGTGCTGATGATCTACAGCACGACCTACGATCCAACGCACGTGACGTCGCGCATGTACATGACGCAGCTGTACGCCATCGCGATCGGGCTCGTCGCGATGGTGTTCATGCTGACGATCGACTACCGCACCTTCACCGACAAATCGCACCTGATTTACATCGGGATCTGCGCGCTGCTGCTCTATGTCATGCTGTTCGGCATGGTGCAGATGGGGGCGCGGCGGTGGATTCCCCTGCGGATCTTCAACCTGCAGCCCTCGGAGTTCGCGAAGGTGGGCGTCGCGCTCGTGCTCGCCAAGTTCTTCGGCGAGAACCGGGGCGCGCCGACCTGGCTGGATCTCGCTATCGGCGTGGGCCTCACCCTCGTTCCCGTCGCGCTCATCGCCAAGGAGCCCGATCTCGGCACCGCCGTGACGCTCCTCCCGATTTTTCTGGCGGTGGCGTATCTCGCCGGGATGCGCATGCGGATTCTCGGGCTGATGTTTCTGTGCCTGCTCCTCGCTGCGCCGGTCGCCTGGCGATTCGCGCTGAAGGACTATCAGAAATCACGCATCTCCACATTTCTCGATCCCTCGCAGGATGCCAAGGGCGCCGGATACCAGCAGATTCAGGCGCGCATCACGGTGGGGTCGGGCGGCTTGTCCGGCAAAGGATTCCGGAAGGGGACGCAGGGACAGCTGCGGTTTCTGCCGGTCGCCCACAACGATTTCATTTTCTCGGTGCTGGCCGAGGAACAGGGGTTTGCCGGCGTCCTGGT
>JBPYEE010000237.1:0-3766 GCA_051985095.1 Vicinamibacterales bacterium
GTCTGCGGGTGTCGTTGCAGACGCGGGCTGCTCTCCAGCTCGAGATTCTGGCGTTACGACATCAGCTGGCGGTCCTGGAACGCGCCCGTCCGAGGCGGCTGCGACTGACCCAAGCGGATCGTGTCCTCTGGAGCTGGCTGTCGCAGGTCTGGCGTGGATGGCGCGGCGCCGTCGTGATCGTCAAGCCTGAGACGGTCATCGCTTGGCATCGCCGAGGCTTCCGCCTCTTCTGGCGGTGGAAGAGCCAACGCCGCTTTGGACGGCCGCCCGTCTCCCTCGAGGTTCGTTGTGTGATTCGGACGATGTCGGAGGCGAATCCCTTGTGGGGCGCGCCGAGAATTCACGGCGAACTGTTGAAACTCGGAATCGAGGTGAGCCAAGCGACGGTGGCGCGGTACATGACCCGGCCCCGGCGGCCGCCATCGCAGACGTGGCGGACCTTCCTGGCGAATCACGTCGGGCAGATCATGGCCGCCGACTTCTTCGTCGTGCCAACCGCGACCTGTCGGCTCCTGTTCGTACTGGTGATCCTGGCCCACGAGCGCCGCCGCATCGTCCATGTGGCAGTCACCGCGCATCCGACGGCGGCGTGGACCGTGCAACAGCTCCGCAACGCGTTCCCCTGGGATCAGGCTCCGCGATATCTGATTCGCGATCGCGATCACGCCTTCGAGGCGTGGGTGCACGCGGCCCGGTCCATGAGCATCGACGAAGTGCTCACGGCACCACGTTCGCCTTGGCAAAATGCCTATGCCGAAAGACTGATCGGGTCGATACGGCGCGAGTGCCTCGACCATGTGATCGTGTTCAACGAAGCGGGCCTGCACCAGATCCTGTCGCGCTATATCGAGTATTACGAGCGGTCCCGCACACACCTGTCGCTGGAGAAGGACGCGCCGATTCCGCGTCCCGTCGCCAAGCAGGGTGATGGCCATGTCGTGGCGATTCCGCAGGTCGGCGGCCTCCACCATCGCTACGAACGCCGCGCCGCGTAACGTACCGCGCCCTGTTGCTGTTGCCCCGTAGTTGCTCGCGCCGCAGAACGGTGTGGCGCAGCGCCACGCATTCCTTCTTTCCACCCGCGTCGTTTCCAGTTACTCCACGCCCTCGACGGGGCGCACCAGATCAGTGATCCACCTGTCAAGTCGCCGATCTGGCGGCCTCAAGTGACGCAAACGGAGTTTTCAGTAGGGACAGGACGACCCCGCGTAATAGTGAATCATCCTCAGAAGCGCGCGTCGGCGCGCCCGGCCAAGGCAAACCTCTTGGCCAGCTCCGGATCGCCGAGGTGACCCTCGACACGGTCGGCCACGTACTTCCCGATCATCGGGCCGTGTTTGTACCCGTGGCCAGAGCCGCCGCCCGCGATCCAGACGTTATCCCAGTCGGGGTGGCGATCGATCAGAAAGTCGCTGTTCCCAGTCTGCTCGACTTGGCAGACGCGCGTCTCCAAGATGGGCAGGTCCTTCAATGCCGGAAAGCGTTGTGCGACCCATTCGCGCGCCTGGCGCATCAAGTATCCAGACGGCACTCGCTCGGCATCGTCAGGATCCTGCTGGAAGACACCCGCCGCGGGCGGCGCCACTTTTACGCCTCGATCGAAATTCGGAAAGCCGTAATTGCCGAGTACGCCGTCGCTCCATGTCGGCAGATTCGGCCAGTTAAACCTCGTATCGCCGGGCGGAACACCCCAGTAGTACAGCTCGCGTCGCGGGGTCGAGATTTTTCGGCCGAGCAACTGTGGAAACGTCTTGCGCAGCCACGGACCCGTCGCGAACACGAACACTCCACCGGACACGGTTTCCCGATTGCCAATATCGACGACGTTCATCGTACGGCCCGACGAGGCGCCCGGCATCGCCTGCGCGATCTTGAATTGACCACCCTTCTGCTCAAACATTTCGGCAAGCACCGCGCAGTTCTCGCGGGCTTTCAACACGGCCGAAGACGTGTCGGTCTCGTAGAACGCCACACCTACGTCATCAAAGTTGATTTGCGGCCAACGCTTTTGCAATTCGTGCTGCTGCAGAATTTCGTACGGGATCTTCAGCTTGTCAAACACGTCCTTCTGCGCGACCAAATCGGGCGTGAGCGTCTTCGCCATCTGCAGGCGCGGCGCGGGATAGAGCAAACGCCGCTTGCATTCGATCTCGCGCTCCTTCCAGAGTGTCATCGACTTCATCGCCCAGTCCGAGTAGAGGCTATTCGCCTCGTAGCCCGCTCGGATGTGACGGCTTTCGTCTCCGGAAGCTGAACGGGAATTGCCTGGACCGTAGGCGTCCAGTAGCCTGACTGTGTGACCGCGCTCGCGCAGCAACAGCGCGGTCCAGACACCGAATACGCCGGCGCCAATCACCACAACATCGGGCAGCCTGCGGACAGGCTGCGCCACCGCCTTTCTCGCGCCGACGGTCAGCGCCGTTGCCCAGACCGTCGTGGAAAGAAATTCACGTCTGTCCATTAGATCGTCCATCATCCAGCGCGACGTTGCCGAGCGCCGCCGTTCGCGCAGATGCCGCCACCATCACCTGACCGATGGCCTCGTCGAGCAGCCGCACGGCTCGCCGAGCCTCGCTTTCGGTCGTCGTCAACGGCGGCAACATCCGAATCACATTGCGGTACATGCCGCAGCGAATGACGAGCAGCCCGCGGTTTCGCGCGTCGTCGATGATCAGTGACGTGAGATCCGCCGCTGGCTCTCGCGTCGTCGGGTCCTTCACGACCTCGCAACCGACCATCGCGCCCAAGCCGCGCACATCACCAATCTGCCGATACTTGTTCGACAGCTCACGCAGACCGTCACGCAAAATCACTCCGAGGGCCTGCGCGCGCTCGACGATGTGCTCGCGCTCGAAAATATCCAGCACAGCCAGCGCAGCCGCGCATGCGATGGGGTTGCCGGCGTACGTGCCACCCAAGCCGCCAGGTTCCGGCGCGTCCATCACGTGCGCAGCGCCGACGACAGCAGAGACTGGAAATCCATCGGCAAGCCCTTTCGCCAGCGTCACGAGGTCCGGGGTGATGCCAGCGTGCTCATAGGCAAACATCTTGCCCGTCCGACCGAATCCGGTTTGGATTTCGTCACAGATCAACACGATCCCATGCCGGTCGCAGACGTCGCGAAGCGCACGAAGAAAGGCGACGGGCGCCGGCACGAATCCCCCATCGCCAAGCTGCGGCTCAATAAGAATGGCGGCGACGCGATCCGCACTCACCGCTGTCGCGAACAACTCCTGCAGCGCTTGCAGTGCACGATCGGCAGTCCACCCTCGATATTCGTAGGGATAGGGCGACCGGTAGACCTCGGGTGCGAACGGACCGAAGTTCTGCTTGTACGGCACACTCATGCCTGTGAGCGTCATCGCCAACAACGTCCGACCATGGAACGCGCCATCGAACGTGACGACAGCTGCTCGTCCGGTTGCCGCTCGAGCAATCTTGATCGCATTCTCGACCGCTTCCGCGCCCGTCGTTGCTAGGAACGCTTTCGTGGGACTACCGCGGCCGACCAGCCGCGACAGTCGTTCAGCAAGCCGGACATACGGCTCGTACATCGCCACCTGAAAGCATGTGTGCGTAAAGGCCTCAAGTTGTTCTCGCACGGCCGCCACCACGCGCGGGTGGTTGTGGCCGACATTCACCACGCCGATGCCCGCCACAAAATCGAGATATTCGCGGCCGTCGACATCCCACGCACGCGACCCTTGCGCCCGCGCGATGAACAGCGGATGCGCGGCGACGACCCCCCGAGAGACCGATGAATTGC
>JBPYEE010000238.1:0-6288 GCA_051985095.1 Vicinamibacterales bacterium
GTCACCTGGGTCAAGATGAAGGACGGCCGGATTCCGTTCGAAGATTTGGATCGGGCAATTGTCAGAGGCAAGACGCGCCTCGTAGCGGTCTCGGCAACCGCGATGGTGAACGGGTTCGAACACGACATCAAACGCGTGTGCGAGGCCGCGCACGCGAAGGGCGCGATGGTGTACGCAGACATCATCCAGACAGCGGGCAACGCGCCAGTCGATGTCAAGGACTGGGGCGTCGATGCAACCTGCTGTGCGACGTACAAATGGCTCATGTCGGCCGGTACCGCGTTCTTGTACGTGCGGCGGTCGTCGCTGGCGCAGATGCGCCCGCCGTTCTACCACTGGCAGCAGGAATCCACGCCGCTCCCAACGACGCACATGTACCCGTTTGATAGCCCGGGTAACCAGATCGTTGACGGCTACACGCAGCGGCCGGGCGCCAAGGGAATGTTCTCCATGGCGTACGAGCCGAACATCGTCACGCTCGCAGGGCTCGAGTACTCACTCCCGTACATCACGAACATCGGCGTCCATACTATTCAGGCGCACGCGCAGCGGCTCACGGAGCGTCTGAAGGAGGAGCTGCCCCGCCGCGGTTATCCACTGCTGACGCCACGCGACGCACGCTCGCCGATCGTCACGGTGGTCGCGCAAAAGGCCGATCGACTGGCGCCTGCATTCAATGCCGCGAATGTGCGGATCACGACGCGCTGGAACCACATCCGGATCTCGGTGTCTGTGTTCAACGATATGGACGATGTGGAACACCTGCTTGAGGCGTTCCCCGGGACGAAGTCGGCCGCGTAACGAACGTCGCACAAGAGTGCGTTCGAAACGCCGCGGCCCTGCGAACGTGTCGGCCGCTGAGACTGGCGCCGGTACTGTCCCATTCGTCGGCCGAGAAACGCTCACACCGCGCCTTCCTTGGTGCGACGCAAAACAACGACCATCGATCCAGCGGCATCATCCGGCCGCCAGCCGCGGGACAAGACGGTCCGCTCGCTCCATCACCGGCCGCCGCACAAGGCGCTGGGGCACGCCACGACGCCTCCAAACGAACGAAAGCACCGTTATTTGACGCATACCGAATCTCTGTACCCCCTCAAGGGCGCTCATATCACCGACGCGGCAAAAATGGCCGCAATCTGTCGTCCTGAGCTGGACATTACGGGGTTGATTCAAGCCGTGACCGTATTGGCGGGGGGCGGCGCTCACTCAGCCTGTTCAGCGGATGCGCAGTCGATGGTCAGTGCTCCATCGGGATCCCGAAGCAATACAGCGTGTTGTCGTAGGTCGTGAAATAGACGCGGCCGTTCGCGATCGAAAGCGCTGCAAAATGCGCGAACGAAGTGACCTGGCTGCCGCTCGACCAGAGCTCTTTTCCCGTCGCGCCGTCGAGCGCATACAGCACGGCCGGTGCAGATCTCTGCACGCGCACGTCGGCTTGGTACAGCCCACCTTCATGATCGTTGGCCTGGCGGACCCACTCCCCGCTGCTGAGCGCGAACACGACCCCATTTACAACCGCGGGCGGTGCCGGCGTGATCAGATTACGCGAGAGCCAGACCGGAGCCAGTGCTGGCTGCCCACCCCGGTCCTCGACGTTAAATGCGGCAATGCTGCCGACACTGGCTTCGCCATTCGTGATCGAGAACTTGAACGCCGAGTGCTTTGGACCCCACACCGGCGCCAGCACCCACCGGGCGCCCTGCGAGTCCTCCCAACTCGCCAGACTGCCCCACGTGCCGGCGCCGGCGAAGTCGATCTCTTCGTTTGAGACCAGCTCCGATCGAAACACCGGCGAACGGTGGTCTGAACCGCCGAGCGACCGGGAATCGAGCAGGAACAGACGTCCTTCCTTTCCAGAACCCACGAGCAGCTCACGGCCTTTGTACGAGAAAATGACCGGCGTCACGTTCATGTCGAGGTCGCGCTTGAACAGCCATTCGGCGTTCGTCGGCGTGTACCAGTCCTTCAACTTGAGCTCTTTCGGCGTCAGCGCGACGATCGAGTTGGCGTAACGGTTCAACGCGGGATCGTATTGGCCGTCGCCCGTTTCGGCATAGACGGTGCCATCGGTGCCGATTGCCGGCCCCGCGATCCCCCACAGTCCACCACTGCCCGACCGCCAGTACCGAACCGTCTTGGCCGGATCATCCAAGTCAAGCGAATACACGCTATTCGGAGTGCCTCCGCATCCCTGTCCCGTAATCGTGTAGATCACGTTGTTGTCATAGGCGAGGCTGTATGGCTTGCCATTCGGCGGCAGAAACTTCATCGCCGGAATCATTTCCTCGCCTGTATTGATGTTGACTTGATGGAGAAAGCCGTCGCCCGACAGCACGAAGATCGGACGGACCGGGAATGGATTCCCACCAGCCTGCGGCCCCCGCCCGCCCGGCATCGATGTCCCGCCCCGAGTCGCGTTTGGGCGAATCGGGCTCGGCGCAGCCGGAAGCGTCGGGCCGCGACCGGCCCTTCCCCGTGCGGTCGCCGACGGCAACACCGGCCATGCCGTCAAGCCGCCCGGACACAAGAACGATGACTGGTCCGTCTCAGGCGCATCAGCCTTCCAGTCGAAATGCCTTCTCCAGAAGGTGCGGCCGAGATCAGCATCGATCGCGACGAGGTCGTTGTTCGTCGTCGCAACGAAGGCCAGTTCTTTGAAGCCATGATCGGTGATCGTCCGCTCGACGATGAGCGGACCAAAGAGCGAGTACACCGAACGCTGCTTGACATCGAGCTTGGCTTTCCACAGGAGCTGAAGGTTTTTTAGGGTGTCCCTGGTGATGCGTGTTTCGTCACGTTGCCAGCCGTCGCGCTGGTTGTCGCCGCTATGCGTGATCCAGTCGGACCCGCGCAGCGACACCGCGCCGAGACACGAGACCAACAACACCCACCACATGAGTCTCTGCATGAAGGCCGTCCTCAACAGCGACAATATGCCCCGTCCTTGGATTCGCGGCAAGCGCCACATCGATGACGGGCGACCCCGAACGCCCGTACGAACCGGAATTAGAAAATGAACCGGTCCTTGCGCGCGTCGACTTTCGCCGTATCGAGCGCGGGCACTCGTTTCAGATCCTCAATGGTGCCAAAGCGGCCGTGCGTCTCCCGGTAGCGGACGATCGCCTCGCCCTGGTCCCCGGAAACATCGAGCGCGTTCGCAAGCGACTTGGCGTCAGCCTTGTTCACGAAAATCAGGGAGAAATGTTTGTCGAGATAGTCGAGAATCTGGTTCCACTCTTCATCGGTCGCCTGCGCGCCGTTCGCAGCCATTTCGTCGAGGGTCTTGCTCCATTCGTCGCGCGTCTTCAACCGTCCGACCGCCGCCTCGGCGCCGTGACACTCGCTGCAGGTCTTCAGTAATGGCGCTTTGCCAGGCCCGTCCGGCAGGCTCAAGTCGCTCGCCGACGGTGGTTGAGCCGACACCACCACAGCGAGCAGTGCCACGCCAGCGACGATCGCCAGCCCGCGTTCACCCAACACTATGTCGCGATGATAGCGCACTCAGGATGAGAATCTCGGATACGAAGTCCCCGGCGGATTCGAGCCCAGGTTTTTTTCGGGGCGCTCTGAAACGGTTGCCGGAAGATCCGCCAGAAGGCCTTCAACTCCTGGCGACGAGACGATCCACGGCAGATATTCAGCTCCAGCATGGCTCCGATTTGTCGCTGATCTCTGGGCAACTGGCCTGCCCCACGGCTCGTCACTTCGGTCAAGCCGTGACCTTCTTGCGGACGAATCCCTGCGCGGCCGCAGGTGGCGCGTGCGATCGCGCGGGAGCAGGCGACCACATAATTTTCACCGACGCAGCGAGGGCTTCAGGCGCGAACGTCGAGCGCGAGGCACAAATGTTGGACGGCCCAGCGGCTCTGGAGTTCGCCCTCGAAGGACCCCGTTCGGTCCCAGCCGTGCAGCCGATACCATGGCAGACCAGCGGCCACCGTGATGTCGCCCATCTCGATCAACATCGCAGTCTTCTAGGCTCTATGAAGAGACGCCTATCATGTTCGGCGGCAGTGGATTCGAAATCGACGAGACGTCCCGCGCCGGATTTCGATATTTGACACGGCGACAGCACCTCTACTTGATCGTGAACGCGAAGAGTCGGTTGTTGCCGCTGCCCTCCACTGGCCCAGACCTCGAGTATCCCGAGCCCCAATAGACAGAGCCGTCCACGATCGCAGGGCCCGCGTTCACCGAGCTGCCGGCCGGCGCCGCCCAGAGGATGCGCCCGTTCGCGCCGTCCAAGGCATAGAACTCGTTCCCGTTCTTCGCCATCGATGCCGCATAGACGAGGCCGTTCGCCGCCGAGACCGGTGCGAGGTCCCAGACGCCGACCGTCTCGGTTCCCACCAACTCCGTCTGCGGATCGGCGGTCTGCCAGATGATCTGGCCGGTTTCCGGGTCGAGGGCAGCCCACGATCCGCCAGTGGCGGTCGTGGTGGTCAGGGTGCCGTGATCGGTCAGCCGGTACGGGATGTGATGCTGGTTGGTAATCGACACGTAGATCCGGTCGCCGTCATAGGCGGTGCCCCACTCCATCCCGCCCATGTCACCGCCAGGCCCGACGAGTGTGTTCCAAATGAAATCGCCAGTCTTGGCGTCGAGGACGATGTAGACGCCGCTTTTCTCTCCGACGCCGACGACCGTGCGCTTGTGCCTGCCATGGCCAATTTGGAAGACGTTCGGCCCAGAACCACCGAAATCCCATTTATCGCCGCCGTGCAGGGGATTGTCTGATTCTGGCGCACACCACGTCACCTCAGGTGGCTGAGCGCCGCACGCCCTCTGCCAGGCGGCGTCGCCGAGGACGCGGTACGACCACGCTGGGACGCCGGTGTGCATGTCGAATGCGACGATTGAACTCAAGTAGGAGCCCGGCTGCTCGCAAGCCTCACTGAAGCCGCTCGGAAAGCTGGCGTTGCAGGCCTTGACCGCTGGCGGCTCGCCGGCGGCGACCTTAAACGTCGCGAAGACGAGACCGTCCGCGAGGTCAACCGCGGGCGACGCGAACATCACCGCGCCCCAATAGCCCCCAGCAACGCCGCCGGGATTCGGCAGCGAGTAGGTTCGCCAGAGGATGGTGCCTGTCCGTACGTCGAGAGCCACGAAGGCGCCCGGATACGTGGACGCTCCTGCTTGCGACGTGCCGACGTAGATTGTGTCGCGAACCAAGACCGGCGACCCTGTAATGATCGCGTGCGCATCCGGATCCAGCCGCGTGATCCAGCGGAGGTCGCCCGTCCGTGCGTCGATTCCCATCATGTTCGGGGCGCTGAGATCGCCAATCACGAGTGTGTCGCCGGCGAGCGATGGACTTGTGCGTGTGATGTCGCCGGGGATCCCGGTGTAGTCCGACACCAAGTGCGACCAGATGACTTCGCCCGTGTGCGCGTTGAGCTTCCAGAGCGTACCGCCAAAGTCCCCGACGTACACCGCGCCATCGTCTACGGCTGGTGTCGCCGAGACGTCGCCCGTTGTCGTGGCCACCCACTTGACCGCAAGGCGAGCGACGTTCTTGGGCCCTATGGTCCGCTCGAACGGTTGATGGCGCGTGTCCGACGGATCGTGACCGATCATCCGCCATGCAGGTCGATCATCGCCCTCCGCCAGTATCCGTGTCACGCCCGCGAGGATGAGGGCCAGAATGATGCTCAGCGCGACCATAGAGAGCTGCAGCCAAGGCGCGAACCCTCGATAGTGGCCATGACTTCCAGGCATAGTCCCTCTCCATACTTGACTGAGTTGCGGGTTCAACCGCAGGAAGCAAGAGTCCTTCGCCAGAATGACGCCCGCCCCGGGTATCGACGTCGAATCCCGAGCGCGATCACGCGACAAGATACCTCATTTCGAACTGCGCTCGTTGTGTTGCCCGATCTATCCGCATCTGCCCGCGGATGCGGGTCGTCGGCGGGTAAGCCACAGTCGACGAGAGCCCGCGCTATTTCGACAGCCGTCAACGGTGTCGCCTCGGCAGGATTGACGATGGTTGCGCACCCAGCTGCGATCGACGGGCCGAGCTTTCGAGTCAGCATCGCCGCAGGAAAGTTCCACGGCGTCATCGCTCCGGTCAGGCCGATACCCTGCTGAATGACAAGAACGCGTTTGCCCGTGTGCGGGGCGGGATGACTTGTCGATAAACCCGCTTGGCTTCCCCCGCGAACCAGTCGAAAACGCGGCAGCGTAGTTCGCTTCGGCAGCCGCCTCGGGGAGCGGCCCCGGCTTTGCCGTCAGGGTCGCCGCAATAGGGTTCCCGCCGACTCCTGAGCACTTCCACCTCTGCCTACA
>JBPYEE010000239.1:0-5887 GCA_051985095.1 Vicinamibacterales bacterium
TCGGCGGCGAGGTTGAACGCTTCGTTGTGGAGCAGAATCGCGCCGAGCACGGAGCGCTCGGCTTCGAGGTTATGCGGGAGCGTACGTTCGGCTACAACGACGTCTGCCATCTGGTTGCCGACCGGGGAGACGTAGAGTGTAGCCGAATTCAGTTCGCCGATCTCACGCCTGAGGCTTCGGTTTCTCCGGCTGTCCTTCGGCGATCACCCGAACTTTGATGTGCGCCGTGACGTCGCGATGGAGCTTCACCGGCACATCGAACGTGCCGAGTTTCTTGATCGGCTCCTGGAGGACCACCTTGCGGCGGTCGATGTCGATCCCCTTCGCCTGCAGCGCATCGGCGACGTCCGATGTCGTGACGGAACCATAAAGCGCCTCCGTCTCACCGACCCGCCGCGAGATTTCGAGCTCGACGTTGCCGAGGCGTTCGCCGATCGCCTCGGCCACCCTCTTCTCTTCGAGCTCTTTGGCGTCGAACGTCACGCGCTCGCGTTCGATGACTCGCTTGTTCGCCTCGGTGACCAGCAAGGCCAGCTTGCGAGGCAGGAGGTAGTTACGGGCATAGCCGTCGGCGACCTTCACGATCTCGCCGCGGCGGCCCAGATTGTCCACGTGTTCCCGGAGAATGACTTCCATGTGCGGCCTCAGTCCGTGACGTACGGGATGAGCGCGATTTGCCGCGCCCGCTTGATGGCGGTCTGCAGCTTGCGCTGATGCATCGCGCACGTGCCCGAAATCCGCCGCGGCAGAATTTTCCCGCGCTCGGGGACAAACGGGCCAATCAGCTTCACGTCCTTGTAGTTGATGTCGTCGATCTTGTCGGCGCAGAACTTGCACACCTTCCGTCGGCGAAACAGCGTCCGGCGCTGTCCCTGCGCTTTGTCGCCGCCTTTTTTGTCGCCCTTCCCGCGGCTGTGCGACCGGCCTTGTCCGAATGGCATTTAAACCTCCGCCTGATCGAAGTGGTCGTCGTCCGTGTCGTCGACTTCCGCCGAGCGGCCGCCCTCGCCCGGCTGGCGAACCGGCGGCAGCCCGCGCTTCACGCGCCGGCGCTCCGAATCGGATTGCCGCTTGGCACGCGTCCGGTCGACGACCTTCTTTTCCTGGTCGACCCGCACAATCATGTGGCGGATCACCTGATCCATGACGCGGAGCCGGCGATCGAGTTCTTTCATCAGCTCGCCCCCTCCGTTGATGACGTCGATGACGTAGACGCCTTCCTTGTGGTGGGCAATTTCGTACGCGAGCCGCTTCCGGCCCCAGTTCTCCGTCCGGTCGATGGTGCCGCTCATGCGGGACACGACGGCCCCGAGCTGCTCGTGAATCTCGGCGACCTGCTGTTCGGTCGTGTCAGGCGGAAGAATGTAGACGAGCTCGTACTGACGGTCAGCCATTGCTGCTCCTTCTGGACCTCAACGCGGTTGAGGGCGGCGCGAGCGCCGCAAGGTTATTCGGTTGTTGCCGGATCGCCCCCGTTGAACTGATTCATCACCGCGGCGATCCCGGCGCTGATGAACGTCTCGCTGGCGTCGGCCGCGCGCGTGATCATGCGGTCGACCTCCGCCGTTTCGTCTCCTTCGAACCGCGACAACACATGGTCGGCCAAATCGCGCCGATCGTCGCCCCGTCCAACGCCGAGGCGCAGCCGGGCGAATCCGTCCCCGAGATGCGCGATCACGCTCTTCAGGCCGTTGTGCCCCCCGGCGGACCCGCGCGCCCGGGCGCGCAGCTTGCCGAGGGGCAGCTGAACCTCGTCGACCACCACGAGGAGATCGACGAGGTCGATCTTGAAGTAGCGGAGCAGCTCGCCAATCGCCTCGCCGCTGTTGTTCATGAAGGTCAGCGGCTTGACGAGGAGCGTGTCGTGCAATCGCCACCGGGCCATCAGCGCGTCGCCGGGCGCCGAGTCGAACGAGGTCGACGCGCGCGCGGCCAACGTGTCGAGCACGTCGAAGCCGACGTTGTGCCGCGTCCCGCGATACTTCGGGCCCGGATTGCCGAGGCCGGCGATCAGCTTCACTACTTCTTGGGGGCCTTCTCTTCCTTCTCCTCGTCGGTCTCTTCCTTCTTGCCCTTTTTGATGACCTCGGGTTCCGCTGGCGCCGCCGTCACGGCAGCTGCCGCGGCCTCGGGCGCCGGCGCCTCCTCCGCCTTCGGCATGATCACGTGCACGAGCATCGCCTCGCCTTCGGTGACCGGCTTCCATCTCGGATCGGTGGCGACGTCGCGGACCCGCACGCCCTGGTGCAGCATCAACTCGCTGACATCGATGTCGACGTGCTCGGGAATGTCGGCCGGCAGGCACTCGACGACGATTTCCCGGCGGACGAATTCCAGGACGCCGCCCTGCTGCTTCACCCCTTTCGGCTCGCCCTTGACGATCACCGGGATCGTCACCTCGATCACCTTGTCCATCGCGACCGTGTAGAAGTCC
Organism: Vicinamibacterales bacterium; assembly: GCA_051985095.1. Taxonomy (GTDB): domain Bacteria; phylum Acidobacteriota; class Vicinamibacteria; order Vicinamibacterales; family CAVVIG01; genus Gp6-AA45. Next base: position 2,435 of record JBPYEE010000239.1, read on the forward strand.
GCGTGGAGGACGTGATGCGTAATCGGATCGAGCTGAAAGTCCTTGACGAGCACGCGCGTGTCGCCCCCGTCGAGCTTGAGGGCGATCAACGTATTCGCGCCCGACTCGGAATGCAGGATCTTCATGAGCGCGCGCGGGTCGACCGCGATCGGGGTCGCCTCGCGGCGGTCGCCGCCGTAGAGGACCGCCGGCACCTTGCCGGCGCGCCGCGTGCGGCGAGCTTCGTTCTTCCCGAACGTGTCGCGAGCGGTGGCTTCGAGTGTCGTTTCCATATTGCTATTCCGTACTCCCTACCAACTAGACAAACAACGAGGAGACCGACGTCTCTTCGTGAATCGACTTAATCGCCTGACCGAGCAGCCGCGCGACCGAGAGCACCACGATTTTGCTCGAGGCGCCCGCGGCGGCGGCGAGCGGGATCGTATTGGTCACGATCAGCTTGTCGATCGGCGAGCCCTCGATCCGCTCCATCGCCGGCCCCGACAGGACGCCGTGCACGGCGCAGGCAAAGACCCGCGCGGCGCCGTTTTCCTTCAGGGCCCTGGCGCCCTTGGTAATCGTGCCCGCGGTGTCGATGATGTCGTCCTGCAGGATGCAGGTGCGACCCGCGACGTCCCCGATCACGTTCATCACTTCCGCCGTGCCATCGTCGGTCCGCCGTTTGTCGATGACGGCCAGCTCCGCCGCCAGCCGCTTCGCGTAGGCGCGCGCGCGCTCGGCGCCGCCGGCATCGGGTGACACGAGCGTCACCTTCGGGTGATCGAGCTTCGACAGGTAGTCGATGATCACCGGCGCCGCGAACAGATGGTCGACGGGTATGTCAAAGAACCCCTGAATCTGCGCCTTGTGCAGATCCATGGTCAGCACCCGGTGCGTCCCGGCGGCGCTCAACACGTTGGCGACGAGCTTGGCCGAGATCGGCACCCGCGGCTTGTCCTTGCGGTCCTGACGCGCATACCCGAAGTACGGCAGGACGGCGGTAATCCGCGCCGCGGACGAGCGTTTGAACGCGTCGATCATGATCAGCAGCTCCATGATGTGCTGATCGACCGGCGCGCAGGTCGGCTGCACGACGAAGACATCGGTCCCCCGGATGTTTTCGTCGATTTGGAACGACACCTCCGTATCCGGAAACCGCCGCAAGCGCGCCTGTCCGACCGTCACGCCCAGGAAGGCGGCAATGTCCTTCGTCAGCTGCGGATGCGCGCTGCCCGAAAAGACTTTCAGTTCGCCAAACCCGGTCGCCGTGAACGGGTCACCCATTCTTCCCGCGGCCTCGTAAGGTGGCTGGGGCGGAAGGATTCGAACCTTCGAATACGGGATCCAAAGTCCCGCGCCTTACCGCTTGGCCACGCCCCAACAAACAGTCATCAGTCGCGCTGTTGCTTCGGCGGTTGCCCTCTCGGTCGTCGCCACAGTCTTCAGTCTTCCCTGCCGGACGACGGTTCCGAGCCATCATGTCGCCCTCTCTTACCCGCCGGCTGATGACTGAGGACCGAGACGAGAGACCGATGGCTGGAGACTGATGACTGCCTGCTTCGGGCCTAGCGCAAACCGTAAGTGTAGCTGATTGGCTCAGTTGCCGGCAAGTCGCCGGTATTCGGCACGGCTCACCGTGCGCGTGATGAATGTCCCGGTCGCGCCGTGCGCGACGGTCCGCGCGGCGCGCGTGGCGGCGGATCGATTCGCGAAGAGCCCGAACACCGCCGAGCCGCTGCCGGTCATCGCGGCACAACTGGCCCCGGCACGGGTCAGTTGACGGACGATCCGGGCTATCACCGGGTATCGCGTTGAAACGGCGGTCTGCAGATCGTTGACGGCGGTCGCGCGGCGCCGCGCCCTGGCGGCGGCGCGGCGCGGCCGCGCGCGATCCGCGTCCCACCAGCGATACGCCTCCGGCGTACTGACGCGACACGTTGGCACGATCACCACGACCCACGCACGCGGCCGATCGAGCAGCGGAAACAGCAAATCGCCGCGCTCGAGCCCGAGGACGGTGCCACCCTCCAGAAAATAGGGCACGTCGGCGCCGACGCGCACGGCAGCCGCGCGCACCGACCGATCGGCGACGCGCCAGACGCGCGCCAGCGCCCGCAGCGCCGCGGCCGCGTCGCTGCTGCCCCCGCCCAATCCCGCCTGCACCGGAATCCGCTTTTGCACGTGAATGGCGACGCCGTGCGCGCGACCGCGACGATGAGCCGACCGCCACAGCTCGTCGGCGGCCCGCCAGACGAGATTCGAGCGGTCGCACGGCAGCGACGGATCGTCGCAGGTCACCTGGAGCGGGCCGCGGCGCCGCCTGACCGTCACGGTGTCGTGGAGGCCAATTGATTGAAAAATCGTGCGCAGCTCGTGATAGCCGTCCGGGCGCGTCGCGAGCACGCGGAGCGAAAGATTAATCTTGGCGAACGCCCGGACGCGCATGTCGAAGCTCGTCGACGGTGATGGGACGCGCTGAGGCGGGCACCTGCACGCTGAACGCCTCTGCGGCGAGCGTCGTGTTGACCTCAACCTGCGACAGCGCGAGGGTCAGATCGTAGGGAGCGGCGCCACCGCTGCGGAGCCGGATCGTGCGCGGCAGATCGTTCTGGAAATCGCGGTATTCGGCCCGCCACTCGGGTCGAACCTCGGCCACGATCCGCCACGGAGCCCCGTGCCGATCTCGGTGCAGATAGAGTTCACCGGGGCCGTCGCGCACGACGCGCCAATCCTCGCCCAGCGTGCGTGCGCCGGCGCTGTCGGGCGCCTGGGCGCACCCGGTCAACGCCGCGCGCAGTTGGGACGGATCGAGCGGGACGCCGGCCGCCGCCTCGAGCACCGCGGCGGGATCGCCATGTTCGAGCACGCGGTCGTCGCGGGGCAGCAGCAGCGTCGCATCGCCGTCTCGCGCGACGAAAATGAAGATCGGGGCGCCGACCGGCGCGGTGGCCTCGATGCGCGCGGAGGCGGGACGCGCGACACCGGCGAGCAGGCGTCCACGGACGCGTTCGCCCGCAATCGAGCCGGTGACGCCGATCACAGCCGTCAATGTCGTGATGCGCTGACAGGCGCCGACGGCCTCGGCGATGGCTTCGCGTCCATCGGCCGCGGCGGTGCCGGGCCCGGCGGGCAGCTTCATCAGCCGCGCCCCGCACCCGGACGCGCAAACGGCCGCGACGGCCAGGCCGCAGCCGGCACGAAACCACGTCACGCGGCCTACCGCTTGTTCAGTCGCTGCTTGGCCGCGCGGATCCGTTTGTCGATGTCGGCCCGATCGATGTCGCTGCCGTCGCCGTCGAGCGCGCGGGTGAACGCGGCGATTGCATCATTGAAGCGGCCGAGCTTGAAGAGGAGCTCACCGTAGTGCTCCTGAATCACCGAATTCGTTTTGAGCTGTTCGGCGGCTTTGCGCAGATTGTCCTCGGCGAGCTGCAGCTGGTCGGACTTGTAGTACGCCCAGCCGAGACTGTCGAG
>JBPYEE010000240.1:0-3939 GCA_051985095.1 Vicinamibacterales bacterium
ATGCGTGTCCGGGGTGCTACCGACTCGTTGACTCGACCACGAAGAGTTCTGACAGGATCCGACGATAATTGAACACGATCGTCCGGGTGTCCTGCGAGATCATGACTTTGGTGATCGCATTGACGCCCAGGGTATCGGCGGGCCTCAACTCCCTGACCGGTTCGAGTCGGCCGTCCGGCAGATGCAGCCGTGAAACGCGCGCCGGGATTTGCGTGGAACCACCCATGTGCTGCACGTACAGCCAGTCATCGGCCGCCCACAGGAGAGGTGCGAGCGCTTCGGTGGTCGAAACGTTGTGCGGGCTATCACCGCCCTCCCGTGACGCATAAACGACAAGCTTGCCCTTTCCCGAGAGGACTGCGACGCGATCGCCGTCCGGCGAGATCGCGACGTTTCGCACCACAATCGATGGCGTAATCGGGTACGGTTTGCCGGCGAGCGGCTGAACGTAGAGCCGGAGCGGTCGATCCGATTCGTTCGCCAGCGTCAGCAGCCGCTTCCCGTCTGGGAAGTATCGCGCCCATTGATACTCAAGACCTGTTCCGGGAAGGTCGACAACCGACTCGGCCGCACGATCATTCAGCGAGACCAGATGAAACTGGGTCCGACGATCAGCCTCGAGCGTCAGCGCAAACTCGCCACCGGGTGACAGCGCCATCGCGCCGCCTTCTCCCAGCCGCGTGGTCGTGTGCGTATCGCGGTGGTGAAGATAAATGAGGTAACGCGACCCGGCTGCGACGCCACTCTCATCGAACAGAATTAACCGACCGTCGGCAGACACATCCGCTACTCGAGACCAGTCGAGCCACGAGAGGTTTTCCATTTTCGATGTGCGGTCGATGGCCGCCATCTCGAGCTGTTCGGTCTCGCGTGTGACAAGCGCCCGACCGTCCACGGTGATGTCCCGGAGCGTCATCGTGCCGGCAATCTGCGCGACAGATCGCACCTCACCCGACGCCTTCACCGCCCACAAGGATTCGGCTCGCCATCGTGCGAAGCGGTAAACCAGACCTCGTTCCTGGTCGGATGCCACGCGAGACCGCCGGCGTTGGCCCACTCGGGCGTCAGCGAACGCGCCGGGCGATCCGAATCGATGATCCGAATGGTCCCTCGGTCGTCGTGCCGGACGGGGTGTTCGATGAACGCAATGCGATTGTCCTGCGGCGCTATCCGAATGCTGCTAATCCAGCCTGACGTCTTGTGAAGGATATGGCCAGTTGGAAACTCCAGCTGGCTCACCCCGTCGCCCGCGCGCACGACGGCGAGACGGCCGTCCAACGACCAATCGGCGCTCATGATGTTGTGATCGACTGGGAGGGGCGAGCCGCCATTCATCGCCACACGCGCAAGTGTGCCGCCCCCGATCGGTGAGTTGCCGTCCGACGACATCAACGCCAGCTCGCCCGAGCGCGAGACGGCGACGAGCCGAACGTCATCGATCCCGAGATTCCGGGATTCTGGGCTGTAGGGGTTCGTCTGGAACAGTTGACGCGTCCCGTTGTCCCACGCGGCGGTGTACAGGATGGCGTGTCCGTCAGGCGCAAAACGAGCGCCGGATACCTGACCGTGACGGAACGTGACTTGCCGGAACTGGAAGCCAACAGCATGCGGCTGGCGCAACGCCATGGTCGTCGCCGATATGGCGAATGCGACAGCGGCGAGCACCGCCGTGACCAGGAGCGCTGTTCGCTTGATTGTTCGGGAACGTGGCTGAGCCGTCGATGCGGGTCGTGATCCAGGCTCTACGATCTCAACCGGCGCAATGAAGCGATAGCCGATGCGTGCCAGGGTTTCGATGTATCGGGGGCTTTCTGACGAGTCACCGAGCGTCAGTCGAAGACGGTTCGCTGCCGTATTCAGGCCGCTCTCGGTTTCAACGAACACGCCTGCTGGCCAGAGACGCTCTTGGAGCTCGACGCGCGTGACAACCTCGCCTGGTCGCTCTAGAAGCGCCTGCAATAGTTGGAACGCCTTACGCTGAAGCCGCAGTTTGACGCCGTGCTTTCGGAGCTCACCGCTTCGAAGATCCAGCTCGAATACGCCGAACCGGGCGATCCTTGTCATCCCGATCCCTCCGGCGGTAGGCGTATCACCGAGCCGCTCGGTTTTCAATCGGGTTCAATCGGCTTCATGCGCAAAATAGAACGGGGTTCGAGCCTTTGGATCGCGAGCCCGAAAGAGCCGGCTGTTTGGCGATGACGCCGATCAAAAGCACGTTCCGGTGTCACGGAGGCGTTGTGCCCATCGCCACAACAATGGACAGATGCACCGAATTGCCGGTAGAGACCGGTCGCAGCGCTCGAACGGCTCACACCTGCACATTCTGGAGTTTTGACCGGGCATGATCTTGGCCCAGGTAAGGGGAACCTCCGGCCGCAACACTATGTTCAGCCCAAGATCACCGTGTAGACCTTCTGCACTCGACCAATGTGAAACGGCCGAGCTTTGTGATTAGTGGTGAAACTGCGCCGCACCTGTGCAGCCGGGTCAAACGCCCCAATTCCGACGCCGATAGACGACGGGATGATCTCGATACGCCGACCCGCTCAACAACTTCGATTCTGGAGGCGGCGGTGCTCGTCTCGCGTGACGCATCGGCATCATGATCCACGCGACGAGGTCACCGGATCGGCCGCGAACTGAGCCGCCTGGTTGGTCATGCGCGGTGCGTCGCTCCGGGCGGTGGCCGCCTGGGCCATCAGACGATACAGATGACGATACGCCACGCGATCGCCTGAATATCTCGCAGGCGAACCAGCTTAATCGAAGATGTCGGACGCAAGAAAACGGCGTTCGGGCAAGCTTGCAAGCCTGCGTCGGCGCTTAACGGCCGGGCTCAGCTTCGCGTCACCGGCATCGCTGACAGGAAGCCGATATCGACACCAGCCGACCGTGTAGCGGAATATAAGACACCGATTTTCCCGCTCAGCGTACGGCTCCCCCGTGGTACTGAGGATCGAGGACGACATCGGCCGCCGTCGAGACACCACACTCCCTTGGTAGCACCACCACGGGGTCGAGCGGCTTGTGGTCGAAGTCGAAGCTATCAGTCAGATCGTTGGCCAGTCTGTCGCGGTCGGTGAGCGGCTCGAGGCGGAACCGCTCCTCGATGAATTTCAGGATCGACGAAAATTCAAGCGTCGTGTGCGTGATGTGACCCCGCCTCGCCCACGGCGAAATGATCAAGAACGGCACCCGCGGTCCGAAACCGAATCTGTCTGCAACGGGCGGCGCGACGTGGTCATAGAAGCCGCCGAAGTCGTCCCATGTCAAGAACACCGCGGTGGACCTCCAATCCGGCCCCGTCATCACCGCGTTGATCTGCTCGACCGTCCAGTTCTCGCCCCGACACACGCTCGCCGGCGGATGCTCGCTCAAGGCAGCACTGGTCACTACCCAACTGACAGCCGGCAGGTCGCCGTTCTGGGCGTCCAGCACGAACTGCTCCGTAGGCACGACGTGATCAGTCCACAACGAGGTGAGGCGGACGTGTCGAATCGCATTGAAAGCCGACCAGATGTAGCCCGACTGATCCTGGCCCGGCGCGTAGTACTTCCATGTCAACCCCCGCGCTTCCAGGCGATCGGCAAGCGTGTCGAAGTCAAAGCACGGATACACCGTCCCGGTATCGCCGTCATCGTCCAACAACACCTGAACGCGCGAGTTCGGATTCGCGTCACAGCCCCAGCGCGGAGTGTTGGGATTGTTGATTGCGGTCCCTGAGTCCGCTCCAATCGTATATAGATGGTTGGGGAAGCTCGGACCCTTCAGTGACGAAAAGAACTCATCGCCGAGGACAAAGTTGTGCGCGTAGGTGAAATAAGCCGGTACATCGATTTCGGTATATTGCGTGTACCCCAGTAAGTCCTTTCCTCCCGAAATGAGGTCGAATCCATCCATGGCGCCGCCGTCAATCGAAGTGACCGCCGCTTGAAAAGA
>JBPYEE010000241.1:0-12375 GCA_051985095.1 Vicinamibacterales bacterium
GGTAGCTCGAGACATCGCCAAGGCTGCCGCGCCTGCGACGTACGCTCGGAGCCACACCGGCTGACCTCGGTAACGGTTATATACTCGATTGGCGTGAGTGTGACTTCCACGGTCCGTCATTGCGCCGATGTGTTGATTATCGGTGCCGGTCCCGCGGGATCCGCGGCGGCAATCGATCTAGCGAAGGGCGGAGCAAGCGTCATCCTCGCCGATCGTCAGGACTTCCCGAGAGACAAAGTCTGTGGTGACGCGCTGATACCAGATGCCTTGAAAGCGTTAGATCATCTTTCGCTGAGAACCTCATTGCTCGAGCGAGCACGCGTTCTGGACAAGACCCGGATCTATGCGCCGAACGGGCGATTTGTTCTCATTCCCGGACAGTGCGCGTGTCTGCCACGGGTAATCCTGGATGACATCATCCGCACCGAGGCGGTCAACCGCGGCGCGCAGTTCTTAGCGAGCTGCAGCGTGCAACAACCTTTACTGAAGGATAAGTCAGTAAACGGTGCGATCTTCATTAGCAAAAACGGGCGGTCGATCGCGGTCGAAGCAAAGATCACCATCCTCGCAACCGGAGCAGCCGCGGGACCGCTCAGGCGCTTCAATGTCTGTGAGCGTGTCGGTCCAAGTGCCACCGCTGCGCGAATCTATGTCCAGACCAGTGACCATTTCGCACAGGACTTCGACCATTTGTGCATTTCGTACGATCAGACGATATGCCCCGGATACGGATGGATGTTTCCTGGTCCGGATGCGGTGTTCAACGTAGGTGTCGGGTATTACTATGACGCCAGAACCGCGCCACCGGAAACGAACGTCCGACTCCTGCTGAACAGGTTCTTACAGACATTTCCGCCAGCGATCGAATTGATGAGATGCTCGCGGCTGCTCTCATCGCTCAAGGGCGCTCCGCTCCGCACCGGGTTGGCCGGCGCCAAGCTCGCGATTCGGGGACTTCTCGTGGTTGGAGAGGCGGCCGGCCTGACATACTCGTTCAGTGGGGAGGGCATCGGGAAAGCGATGGAAAGCGGCGTTATGGCGGCGGAGGTGATTTTGAAGCATTCACGAACCGGAGAGATGAATGCCGATGAGATCGCGGGCGAGTACGCGAGCCGGCTGCGGGCCGCCTTTGCCGCTCGTTTCAAGGCGTACAAGATCGCGCAGGACTGGCTGTCAATTCCTCCCGTATCAAATCTACTCGCGTGGAGGGCAAGGCGCAGCCGTTTCGTGCAACAGCAGCTGGAAGGTCTGTTTCAGGAAACGGTCAATCCTCGGGAGCTGTTCTCGGCGAGTGGCGTTGTCCGTTCGTTATTCTCCTGACGCCAGCTGGCGCGGGAGCCTCGAACGACTGTGGTCGGGTGGTGTCCTCCCGCCTCCGGGGCACATCGAACCGTATGGCCGAAGAACGTCGGCGCCCAGTCATTCCGGCGACACCGGACAGGTTACCGCAGTTGGACGTTAGCTCCGCCTCATCCCACTGACATCCCGTCTGATGCGTGCTGAATGATCGCCGACGGAGGCTGGCGGATGCCTGAACGCGCCTGGCCCGTCAGCGGTGGCGCGGTTCTGCGAGGCTCCTGTGGGGGCGAGCAACGATGGCAACCGTCCAACATTCAAATGCAGAATGCTCCGAGCAATTGCGACAGGCCATCGGCTTGACCGTGACGTCAGAATGTCCAGCGCAGTCCCACCCGTGGACGGATGAGCACGGCGCCGACCTGCGCCTCCACGTTGAAGACCGACGCGGAGATCGCGGGCACGAGATCCAGATGGTTCGTAATCTCGATCCGGGCATCCAGTTCGAGGACTGGCGCCGAAGCATACCCGAGCGTCGTATGGGCCTTGGGGATGAGGGCCGCAGGAGTGTGCGCTGGAGCCAAGGTATCAAAGTCGCGCCGCAGGCGCACGATACTGAGACCGGCGGCATACTCGAGCTGAACGCGGCGGCGAGCCTCGCTGTGGAAGCGAATGAGCACGGGGACGGTGACGGGGCGATTCTGAACGCGATCCTGCAGGACGATCGTGGTGGACTTGTTGACCACGACGGGATGCGGCTGAAGATTCACCGTGCGCGCGGGCACTTCCAATCCAAGCTCAATATCCCATCGCGGCGTGAGGGCTGTGCCGACGCTTACGGCGCCTCCGGCCGCCTGCCCACTCAGGTTGTCGGTCGCGGGATCGCCCGAAAAACGCTTGATGTCCTCGAAGACTGCTCCGCCGACGAACACGTTTCCGCCGGCTCCCGTCTGAGCGTGAACTGAAGATGACAAAACCGTGATAAGAATCACCAAACCGCCACCGAGCGGTGCGAACTGCCAGCCACCAAATCGTGGCATCATGCTCATGATCGTTCACGTCATACTCCGTTGAATCGTCTGAGCTGTCAACATGGATTGCGCGTAGCGCTGGGAGCGGCGATCGCGCTGGCAAGCGGCATCCTCTCGGTTTCGCCAGCCCGGCGGGCGCTGTCACTGTCCGCGGCGGCGGCAACAAACCTGCAAACCTTGGCCGACGCGTTCATCTCGGCTGACGATCAGGCGCATACGTGGACGATCGGCAATAGCGGGGTTCACGTCACCTTCGGGTTTACGAACGCTCAGGATTTCGTGCTCGAACAGATCATGAACCCGGTGACCGGACATGTTCTGAACTCGCTCGGTGCGCCCGACAGCACGCTCACCATCAACGGAGTGACCGCGCCACTCGGCGCCGCGGCGGCCGGTTGGAGCTTCGACGGGGCGACCACCTCCCAAAGTGGAGGCGGCGTCCAGATTGTCTTCGCGTTTCGTTCAAGTAGCACGCCCGCCCGTGCGCTGCGGTCGTATGCCTGCTACCCAGGTTCGCCGACGATTGAAGCGTGGACCACGGTGCAGCAGAGCGGCGTCGGGTCGGTGACGGTCTCGAACCCGAACGTGTGGCAATTCACCGTGCCTGCGAACACGGTGCACTACGTCCGGGGTCTGCGTGGCGACAGCGCGGACGTCGACGTCAACACCGCGTTTGCCATCCAGACGAACACGCTCAATGCGGGAGATCAGGTGAATCTCGGCGCCCAAGGGCGATCCACCGAGCAGTTCGTGCCAGCGATCACGGCCGACGCAACCGACGAGTTCTTCGGCGGCTTGATGTGGACGGGTTCTTGGCAAATCGTCGTTCGTGGTCTGGGCAGCCAGGTGAATATCACGGCCGGGCTGCCGACGATGGATATCACCGTGGATTCAACGCACCCGCTCGAGGCGCCGCATGGGTTCTTCGGCATCACGGCCGGCGGCAGCAGCAACGTGTCCCAGGCGCTTCGCGGATTCATTGATCAGGGGTTGCGACAAGGCCGATCGTTCCAACCGCTCGTCACCTACAACACCTGGTTTGCCTACGGAACGACCGTCGACGAACAGAGTATGGAGGCGGAAATGCTCGCTGCCGCGAGCATGGGGGTCGAACTCTTCGTCATGGATGCCGGATGGTATCCCGGCACCGGGGTGAACGGGCCCAGCGACTTCACGCCGGGTCTCGGCAACTGGACGGCGGATCCGGCGCGCTTTCCATCCGGGTTGCCGGCGCTGGCCGCCTACGCGCACAACCTGGGCCTCAAGTTTGGTCTCTGGATCGAACCCGAACGCAGCGATCTTCAGTATGTGGGACAGCCGGGGTTTGCCAAGGAAGCGTGGCTCGCGACGACGAACGGTACGTACGATGGAAATCCGACAAACCAGCAGATTTCGCCCCTCATCTGTCTGTCGGTGCCGGATGCGCAAACCTGGATCTTCAATCAACTCACGGCGCTGCTGGACGCCGTCCAACCCGACTATCTCAAGTGGGACAACAACTTCTGGATCAACTGCACGCGGTCCGGACATGGACATGGCGCGACAGATGGCAACCACGCGCACGTCCAGGGCCTCTACTCCGTCCTGGCGGCCCTCCGCAGCCGGTATCCCGCGATGATCATCGAGAATGTCGCCAGTGGCGGGAATCGTCTGGACATGGGCATGCTGCGCTACACCGACACCGCGTGGATGGACGATCGAACGAGCCCATCGGCGCACGTCCGCCACAACCTGCAAGGACTCACGACGTTCTTCCCTCCAGCGTACCTGTTGTCGTTCGTCAACAACGACGACGTTGAGTCTCTCGTCAACCCGCCAGACCTCCAGCTGTACACGCGAAGTCGAATGCCCGGAATTCTCGGTCTGAACTACCGGGCCGCGGACTTGAGCGATGCCGATCGCCAGGGTCTCAGCCAGGAGATCGACTTGTACGAGACGACGTTAAGGGGGCTGGTGACCACTGCGAGCGCAGTTCTGCTGACACCGCAGGCTCAGAGCGGCACTGTCCCAGCGTGGGACAGCCTCGAGGAAATCGATCCGAACTCGGGGAACGTCATCATCTTCGCCTACCAGAATGATCCCGGGGTGGCGCGGGTCACCGTGCAACCGACGGGTCTGGTGAGCGACGCCACATATTTCGTGACGACCGCCGATGGCACCGGATTAGGCACCGCAATGGGTGCCGATCTCATTGCCGACGGCATCGAGATCGACAGCTCCCCGGTCTCTGCCGCACATGTGCTCCTGCTCCAGCCGCAGACGGCGGGAGAGCAGAAGGCGTTCAAGCCTCAATCCGCCAGTCTGGGTCTCTGTGAGCACTTGCCATGCGCGGACATCATGAGTGTGCACAAGGCGCTTGGCGTGTCGGTGCCGGTCTCGCAGGGGGCCGACCAGCGTCATCGCCTTGCGCCAGGTGCGCTGACGGCGCTGTCCCGGTTTATTGAGAAGTGGCACTCGGATCGGCGATCATCCGCACGTTCAGGAGTTTCCAGCCACCGGTATCGCGTATCCATACCTGCGAAATCAACGACACGTATGGTCGTGTCTGGCCCGCCGCGTCAGCCCATTCCGTCATCCGGGCCGTCAAGATGACACTGGCGCCGGCGCCCTGAAATCTCACGTGTTCGAGCGTGCGGCGAAAGTTGGCGGCTTGCGGCTGCGGACGGTCCGTCGCGGCGCGCTGGTCCGTGATCGTCAGGTCGGGTGTCGCGTCAGATGCCATTGCCGCCGAGTCGTGCCGGTAGTACGCGTCCAGCCACCGTTCTGCGGCGGTGGTAATCGCTGTCTGCGTCTCGGGTCCTAGTGAGCCCGGTGCCGCATTCGGGGCGATCCCAGAGGGCCGCGTGACGGGTGGAACCGGCTGGGTCCCGGCCGCCCCCGACGGCGGGACTGCAGCGCCTGGACTCGCCGGCGTGTACGGTTGACTTGTCGCGACCGGCGCGGTCATCAACGCCCCGTTCGGGATCTGTGGACGAGCGGCGGACAACGAGTCACGTTTCGCTTCCAGCGAGGGCGTAAGTGGCGGCACCAACGCCATGGGGCCAAATGACTCGACGCGCACGGCCGGGAGCGGCCGACTGACTTCAGAACGTCCCCTGACGAGGCTCAATCCGAATGCCAACAGCGGAATGAACCCGATCGCGGCGAACGCGGCGCGCATCGTCCAGAAGCGACCGCTCCTGGTGGTGCCCCGGTGTTGCGCTTCATCGAACGGTCGCAACGCCTCGTCAAGGGAGTCGAGCGCCGCCGGTGCGCTGGCCGGGGAATCAATCGGCGGGCGTGGGTCGGCCGGCTGAGCGGCGCGCCGGCGAACGTCGCCAGCATCTTCTTGCAGTCGATCGAGTTCGCCCGCGACATCTTTCATGATCCGGCGAAGGTCATGGCGCGCCTCGAGACACCGGTCCTTCGTTCCGCTGACCGCAGAACCTGCCTCCGCCACGTCGACAATGGTCTGAACCCTTCCCGCAAGATCGCGCAGTTCGCGGCGTGCCGCGACGAGAATGCGCTGAATGTCGGTTCGAGCCACGGCGACGATACTCGTCGCTTCGCGGTCAATGGTGTCGCACACCTCGGTCTCGAGCCGGGCCAGTTCTTCGGCCTGCACGCGCCACGCATCGCGCCGCTGTCGGTACTCATCGATCAGACGCCGCGGACCGTCCAGGACAGACGCCGCATCGACAGATTGATGCCCGTCGTTCATGCAACCCCCTGAAGTTGTGTGGCTTTCCGACGCTGTCAGATTGTAGGCTCACGCTCGCGTCGTCGCGAGCAGGAAAGGAACAGGCAAGCTGAGCTGCGAGGCGAGACGCCCGCGACCCCAGCCGTTTCACGTGCGGTCGTGGGACGGATCAGATCGATTACTGAGTTCGGCGGCTCGCGAGATCGGCGAGATGACGCGAGCGCTCGTAAAGAGCCAGCTCATCAAAGCGAGCAGGGCGCGCCGATCGCACACCTTCGGTCGCCGACGAGCGCGGGTTCGAAGACGACGAAGGACCGAGACGGTTACCGCTCTCGTTCACGCTCGACGCGCGAGCGCTTCGACTTGGGATAGACGAATTCGTATCCCTTCCCTCCGGGCAGATACCAGCCGACAATCCTCGGGGCGTCGTCCTCGGCGTTCTGTTCAAACCTGACTCGTTCGCGGCTCACATCACCGTCCCCTGACGCCGAGAGCGTAAAGAACGTCGCGTAGATGGTCGAACGCGTCCCGCTCGTGACTTGCATGACCGACGGTGTGATCAACTTGAAGATGTACGGCCCGGGAGCCAGGCTCGCGCCTGGAATCTGCACCGGGAAATGGAAGATCAGAAGATGTTCCGATGACGACAACAGGAAGTTCTCAGCGCCCGGCGTCACGTAAACGAGAAACGAGCCAGACGGCCCTCCGCCGTGTGTGAGCACCGGCCGCGACGATCCGACGAAGGCAAGACTGCCGGCGAGTAGGAGGTGTTGCAGCCTCATAGACCAGGAAGGCCAACTGCAATTCGCTCTCCCGGGTTCCCGGTACCGAATTCGTTCGGCGGCGCGGCGTCCTCCGCGGTGGCGTCAGCTCTCGGGGATCGCGTCGCCGTACGCCTGGCCGGGATGTGTGGTTTGAATCGTCACGAACGCGTTCCGGCAACCGCATATGGTGATCGCATGACCAGTTTTCGTGAACCGAACCAATGACCAGGTCGATACAGGGGGTTGCTGAGACGAGACTCAGCTGAACGACGTTGTCGACGTGGGCGTCTTGCTGGACGCACATCGAGGTTGCCGCTGTGTGTGGGGCTCAGGGCAGCGCGGGTTGAACACTTATTGAAGCAGTGGCCCTTCGGGGCACGCATTGCGAAGATGTGACGGCTTTCCCGAAGTGACGTCGGTCACTCGGATTCGTCACGCCGACCCACGGTCTCAAACGCAGGGCCGTGGAGATGCCGACTGGTGTGGCTGCTGCTCGACGAGGGATTGCGGAGTTCGGCGACGCGGCACCAAAGATAGCCAGTCACCGACTCCGCAAGAGCGCAACGCGCGCGTTACGGGATGTTCATTTCGCCAGCGGATCCGGTCGCAGCTGGAAGTGCATGACTTTGCTGGTCGTGCCTTTGCCGGTCTCCATGTGAAACGGTGTGCGGGTGCTCACCGTGGCCCAAAGGCCGCGTCCTTTCCAGCCGGTGCTGGCATCATCGATGCGGCCGTCCATCCACTTCGTATAGAACCCCGTCGGGTACGGCACGCGAAGTACGACCCATTTGCCATCTTTCAGCACGAGGAGCCCTTCAGAGGCGTTGCCGGTATCAATCGGGACGTTCTCGCCCAGGCCGAGGCTGTTGTGCCAATCCACCCACGTGTAATAGCTCGCTTCGGCGCTGCCCGGATCGGTGACGCCTTTGAGTTGTGGAAGCGGCTCCGGATAGAGCGTCCAGCCCTCGGGGCAATGCTGGCCGGTGGCCTTCGGGCCGTTGAGCGGCCCTTTGCACTTGCGGCGATCGAAGCTTGCGAGATGTCCGCTGGCGAGCGCGGTCCAGTAGACGCCGTTTCGATCAACGTCGCCGCCACGCGGCGAATACCCGGGCATCGGGGGCTCGTACACTTCGGCGAGCGCCGTCTCCGGCGGATTCGAACCTGGATTCAGGCGGACGATGGCACCCGGAAACCCGAGCACCGTCCCCCAGACCGATCCGTCGGGCGCCGGCGCGACGGCGTAGAACGCGCCGCCGAACCGCTTGTCTTTCGTCGGGTCCAGGGGCTGATTCGGTTCGGTGTAGGCGTCGCGCTTGCCGTTGCCGTTCGTATCCATGACCAGCGCCGTCCAGCCCTGCGACTTCACCTCGTCGTGCGTCTCGTCGAACATCTTCGTGTTGAGCCAGCCGACCACCTGACCGCCGCCGCTCGTCCACAGCGTGCGGTTGGCGTCCTCCGCGAACATCAGATGATGCGTCCCGAAGCAGGTGCTGATGTGCGTGATCTGTCCGGTCTTGGGGTCATACATGGCCAGCTGACGGCCGGAGTTGGCGAGCGGGTACAGCTTCGACGACGGATTCGACCCGTCCTTGCAGAAGTCCGGATTCGCGGAGGGGCGGATGGTGGACGTTATCCATACGCGCCCCTTTTCGTCGAACATCGGATTGTGGACGTTGTTTCGGCTCGTCCAAATCGGCTCGTTGCCCCAGTAGGGCGACGGCTGCGGCATCGTCGGCGGGGTGCGCGGGGTGTTCGGATCGCGCACCGTGAGCTTCACCTGGTTGATCGCGTTGTGAGCAGGATCGAGGACGGGCAGGTAGTCGGCGCTCAGTTCCAGTGATCCATAAATCAGCCCATTCGCGTTCAGCGTCGGATTGCGGCGGTCGGTCGACACTTCGTCGTGGAGATACGCCCGGGGATCGGCCCAATCCCACTGGCTGATGACCACGTTGCGCTCGAGACCCTGTGGGCGGGGCGGGACCGGCGGCAGCTCGCCGGCAGCGATGCGATCG
Source organism: Vicinamibacterales bacterium (assembly GCA_051985095.1). Taxonomy (GTDB): domain Bacteria; phylum Acidobacteriota; class Vicinamibacteria; order Vicinamibacterales; family CAVVIG01; genus Gp6-AA45. The sequence goes on from JBPYEE010000241.1 coordinate 8,783, forward strand.
GTCCAATCGGCAAACATCGCCAGCGCGCGGTCGCGCCCCATCGCGTTGAGGCCGCCGCTCATCTGCGAACCGGCCTGGCCGGACTGGATCCGCCGATCCCAGGCCTCCTGCGACGAATGGAATGAACCAAGCCCTGTCGGAATCTCGCGCGTACCTTTCGTGCCGAGTGCGTGGCACTGCGTGCAGCCGCCGGACTTCAACTGCCGGATCCAATCCGCCTGGCTTTTGACCGTTGGCGAGATTCCATTCCCGCCGGGCGCGCTGCCTGGAAAGTCGCTCTTTTCGGGCACGCGGATCATCGAGAACCAATAGCCCGCCGGATAGTATTGGGCCGCCGCCTTCGGTGTCGGCGCAATGACCGCCGTCAGATTGAGAGTCTTGCCCGGCGCGGCCTTCACGTTGGCCGAATCGACAAGGCCGTAGCCGCGGACCCAGACGTTGTAGGTCGCCTTCGGCAGATCCGGCAGGACGTAGCGCCCGCGATCGTCGGTGACGACGATCTTCACGAACCTGGTCGGCAGGTCCGAGGTCTCGGCGATCACCCAGACGCCGGCTTCGGGACCTTTCGCGCTGGAGACAACGCCTCCGATGTCGTCATTGTCGATGAGAACCGCGTTGCCGGTCTGCTGGCCGGCCGTGATGTGAACCCCTGACCAGGCGAGCAACAGCGCAAAGCCGACAGCCATCCCGATCGCGTAGCGTGCGTGCATTGTGTTCATGGCTGACCCCAGCATTTCCGAGTTCCACGAGGCTCGGCGAATCGTACACCTGCCGCCCGCGCCGACGGCAGAATTTTCTGGCCAATCGGGTCACCCGACCAAGATGACGGATGGCCGCTGCGCGTATAGATTCAGCGTGCGCAGTGAGGTTCGCGCACGGTGGTGCCTTGCAGGAGAGGAGACGACGGATGCCCCATCGCCCATGTCCCTGGTGGCTCGGGTACTGGTTGATCCGTCCCTGGCGGCTGCGTCGGCAGAATCCGAACGCGATTCTGGGTCCCCATGTGCACGAAGGGATGACCGTCTTGGAACCGGGTCCAGGTATGGGGTTCTTTACCCTGGAACTAGCTCGGCTGGTGGGTCCGGCCGGTCGAATCGTCGCGGTCGACATTCAGCCACCAGCGATCGCACGTTTGAAGCGCCGTGCGGGCAAGGCCGGGCTTCTGGGCCGGATCGATGCGCGTGCGGCGTCCGCCCAGTCGCTGGGAGTCTCAGATCTTCGCGCGTCGGTTGATTTCACGCTCGCCTTCGCCGTGGTACACGAGATCGCCGATGCGGCGCGGTTCTTCCGCGAGGTCGCTGACGCGTCGAAACCCGGAGCGACGCTTCTGCTGGCGGAACCCGCCGGACACGTGAGCCTGTCGGAGGTTGACACCGAGCTCGATCGCGCCGCGGACGCGGGATTCTCGATCGTCGGAAGGCCCGCCATCACCCGTATGCATAGCGCGCTGCTGGCCAAGCCCTGACCTCGCGGCCAGCAGGACTGGCGCGACGCCGCCGCGGCCCCGCGGGGCGTGGGGCGGAAAACGGCCGCGAGGCCAGGCTCACGGCTCGACCAATGCTTCGAGCCCACGAAGGCACATATCGACGCCGAACTGGAAGAGCTCGTCCTGCGCGTCTTCGGTCAGGGCGTCAGCGAGCGCCACGATGGTGGGGTACTCGGCCTTCGGGAGCGACTTGAATTGCTGGCGAACTTCGGCGAGGACTTTCCGCCGGCTGAATCCGGGCGTGGTCGCGAAGGCCGCGAACCGCGCCTCGTCGGCCGCGAATTCGGTCACGAAGTTATTCAGATGGTACGCGGCGCGGGCCGCGTCGCGATCGCTCAGGCCCGCGTCGCGAAGAATCCGCAAGAGCGCTTCGACGTGCTGGAGCCGGTGCGGGCCGCCTGGCGGCGTACTCGCGAGGACGCGGGCTCCATCACGGTGCGCGAGTAACCCCCGCCGGACGTTCCAGGCGAGCTCGGTCAACCGTTCGCGCCATCCGCCACTCGATCGCACTGCGGGGATCTCGCGGCTGATCTCGTCGCCGAGCAGCGCCAGCAGCTCATCCTTGTCGCGCACATGCCGGTACAGCGACGCCGCCTTGACGCCGAGATGCGCTGCCAGGCGGCGCATGGTCAATTCGTCGAGGCCGGCCTCGTCGAGCAGCGCCATGGCGGCCTCGACAACCTGGGCCTGGTCCAGGGTCCGGCGTTTCGCACGTCGAGTGCGTTGACGGAACGGGATCATGCCGCCTGATGGGCATGATGCTGCGACGGGGCTTGACTTGTCAACGCCGTTCGCTTAAGCTAACAACGTTAGCTAACGCCGTTCACTCAGTGCGACCATTGTTCGTTCAGTGGCAAAGGAGGACACATGACACTCGCCAAGGCGTATCGCGGAATCGGGATGGAGGGTCCGATCGCCAGCTGGTACGCGAAAAACACCGGACGCGACCGGAGCCGGTTCACGAAGGTCGCGCGACGAATCGCGGAGCGCGCGCGACCGGGCTGTGAGGTGCTCGAGGTCGCGCCGGGACCGGGCTACCTCGCAATCGAATTGGCCCAGCGAGGCTACCGCGTGACCGCGCTCGACGTCAGCGCATCGTTCGTGAAAATCGCGCGCGAGAACGCCGCCGCGGCCGGCGTCGCCGTCGACGTCCGCCACGGAAATGCCGCGGCGCTGCCCCTCACCGACGCCTCGTTCGACTTCGTCGTCTGCGTCGCGGCCTTCAAGAACTTCAGCGATCCGATCGGGGCCATCAACGAGATGTACCGGGTGCTGCGGCCGGGTGGGCAGGCGTCAATCTTCGACCTGCGCAAGGACGCCGATCGCGCAGAGATCGACGCCGAAGTGCGGCAGATGCATCTGTCGGCGTGGAACGCGGTCTTGACCCGGCTGACATTCGAGCATCTGTTGTTGAAAAGGGCTTACACCCGCGAGCAACTGACCGAGATGGTCGCGCAGAGCCACTTCGGACGCGGGCAAGTCCTGGCGGACGGGATTGGCTATGAGCTGCGCCTCCTCAAGAGCGCGTGACTGTCGCGCTCGCACGAAGCGAAGTCAGGCCTCCGCGCTCCCTGCAGCGCGGAGGTCCGCACAACCACACGCGTCAGTCATCAGCGTCCGTCGGCTGCGCATGCTGACTCCAGTATTTCCGAATCACGGATCGCGGATCGTTCACGACCTTCATGTTCGTGTCGAAGATCATCGTTGCGCGAGTGGTCGGGTCGTACGCGGGCCAGTGCGGGATATGCTCGTTGTCCGGATTGCCGGTCTTCGCAAAGGCGATCCAGGTCGACGCGAGGCGTGTGCACATCGTGCGGCCGCCGGTTGATCCTGTGCCGCAGATGCCGTTGCGATACAAATTGAACGACGCATCGACGTCGTGACCGTGAACGGCGCCGAGTTTGCCCTCAAATGCCGGCGTCGCCCACTCCCAGATGTACATGTATGCCGGCGCGCCGCCCAGGGCGGCTTTGCGTTCGGCCTGCGCGATCGCCCGCGAGCGCACCTGATTGTCGGTGAACACCTGGGCCTGCACGAGATACGGCGTCTTGCCGTTGGTAACCGGGCGATACAGATCGAGGATCTCCGCCGCCGTGCCCTTGTAGCG
>JBPYEE010000242.1:0-3504 GCA_051985095.1 Vicinamibacterales bacterium
GGCGCGTTCAACAGGAAGCGCTGCCCATCGCGGTCGACGGCGAATCGATAAATCTGCGGGTTGCCGTGCACGAGCGCGCGCTGGAACAACTTCACCGGCGTGCCAACTTCGAGGCTCGTGCCGTTAACCGCCACGCTGACCGCGAAGATCGTGTCGTCAGGGCCGTTGTAGTAAATCTCGCGGCCGTCGCCTCGCCACAATGGCGCATTGCCGCCCGCCGTCGAAATCTGCCAACGCCCGCCGGTCGCTGGATACGGTTGCACGTACACTTCCGGGCGATTTGATTCGTTGCTCTGATACGCGATCCACTTTCCGTCTGGCGAGAACCGTCCCATCATCTCGAAGATCGGAGGCGGCGCCTGCAGAAACGGCGTCTTCTGTCCCGGATGTGTCGGATCGAAAATCGACACATTGCTGCCACCTGCTGCGCGCGGCAAGACCATGACCGCCAGGCGCGTGCCGTCGCGCGACCAGTCGGTTGGCAGCAGATGGTGTTCGTGGTCGGCGGGGAACGGCTCTTCGGCGCCGGCGCCGCTGGCGAGCTTCGTCGCCAGTTGATAGACACTGGCTTCGGTCAGCGCCGCGTAGGCCACGCGCTGGCCGTCTGGCGAAAAGACCGGCGACTGCTGGATGCGATTCCCGAAAGTCAGGCGCGACGCGGCGCCGCGCTTCACGTCGTACATCCAGATGTTCGTGCTCGCTTTGGTCCCGGCGCGCGTCGTCACCGATGCGGCCACGCGCGAACCATCCGGTGCAAGCGCGATATCGCCGAAGACGGCGGGTTCGCCGACGTATCCAAGATCCTGACCGGCGCGGTTGACCCACTGCAAACGGCTGTTCACCTCGCCAGCCTGCGTGATGTACGCAAGGTCGCCGCTCTGCGACAACGAGAAGTCGACGAGGCCCAGGGCTGCGATCTGAATCTTGTCGGTCACCGGAAACGGGTCGCCCGTGAACGTGCGCGTTTTCGTGGAGAACGGACGCGCGACCATTGTGTTCTGGCTGACGTAGACGAGATAGCCGGATGAATACTCGACTCGCGATTGCAGATCGCTGAGCAGCGTCGATCCTGCTTCGTCGAGTGCGCCGACACGCAGGCCGGTCGGCCCATCGGGACCGTTCGCCGCGAACACGAAGTGCTTACCGTCAGGCAGGAAGTACGGCCATGCGGCGCCCACTTCCTTGCGCGACGCGTCGGGCTTCATCGCAACGGTCACGTTGCCGCCGCTGGCGGATACACGCCAGATCGGATCGCTGAGTCGGCCGTCGAACAGGATCACGTTCTGGCTGCCCCACGATCCGTCCGCGCCGCCGGGATGCGTGGCCAGCAGCTGCGGCGGTCCGCCGGAGGCCGCGACCTTCTTCAGCTGTCCGCCGGCGAAGAAGCCGAGGTACTTGCTGTCGGGCGACCAGAACGGCCTGAGCACACCCTCCGTCCCCTCGAGCTCGCCCACCTCGAACGCATCGACGGGCCGGACCCAGATCGAGACGCGATTGCGCGACGGGTTCCGGCCGACGAACGCGATGGTCCGCCCGTCGGGCGACAATCGCGGGAACGACAGCACGACACCGGGCGGCGAGACGACGCTGAAGCGGATCGGCTGCGGCGCCGGATCGACGTGCAGCGCGATGCGCGTGGCCGCAGCAACGGCGGCGATGGCGAACAGCGCTGCGAGTACCCACGCAACGCGCTCGCGCGATTTGCGGCGCGCGACGACGGGCGCCGGGACGCCGAGCTGCGATCCGCCTTCAGCGATCCATCGCAGCTGCGCGGCGACGTCGTGCGCCGTCTGCCAACGCTCGTCCGGATCCTTCATCAGGCATGTCCGCACGAGCCGTTCGAGTGCCGGCGGCGTCATCGGCGCCAGTGACGTGATCGGCGCCGGTTCCGCGTTGATGATCGACGCGATCAGGCTCGCCTGGCTCCGGCCATCGAACGCCTTGTGGCCGGTGACCATCTCGTACATCAGCGCGCCGAATGCGAAGATGTCGGTCCGGGCATCGGCGTCGACGCCCTCGAGCTGTTCGGGCGCCATGTACTGGAACGTGCCGAGGATCGTCCCGTCCGCCGTCAACGACTTCTCGATCGTGGGCACCATCGTCATGCCCGCCGCGGCTTGCGGCGGGCCGACTTTGGCAAGCCCGAAGTCGAGCAGCTTCGCGCCCTGCCGCGTCAGCACGACGTTGGCGGGTTTGAGATCGCGGTGGACGATGCCCTGACGATGCGCGCGGCTGAGCGCATCGGCGACTTCGATGCCGACGCGCAGCGCCTGATCGAGCGGCAGCGGCCCCTTCGCCAACCGCTGCTGCAGCGATTCGCCGTCGAGCAACTCCATGACGAGGTAGTCGGTTCCGTCCTGATGCCCGACGTCGTAGACCGTGCAGATATTCGGGTGATTCAGCGACGACACCGTCCGCGCTTCGCGCTCGAAGCGCTCGCGCCGTTCCGGATCGGCTGACAGCGCCGCCGGCAGGATCTTAATGGCGACGTCGCGGTTCAGGCGGGCATCGCGGGCCTTGTAGACCTCGCCCATACCGCCGCTACCGATCAGCGACTGGATCTCGTAAGCGCCGAGGCGAGTACCGGGAGCGAGGCCCAAGCTGCCCTGGAGTGGTGTGCGCATTATACCGATCGGTAGGCTCGCAACCCGTACTGTCCGTTGGAAATCGGTCGCCGAAAGCGGCGGCCCGCATGATCGGGGACGTCGCGGGACTCTCGTCCTCAGGTTTCTGAACGATACGAGCAGAGTACTGCCGTCAGCGCTTGCACCCTCGATCGGCTGACGGTAGAACTCACCACTTTCACGTCGATTTGCCGCCGTGCCATCTGGGGCCTCGCTGGCGACGGAGGGCCGGCTGATGGCCACATAAGGCGCCACAGCGCGCGAGCCTGATCAGAACGATCAACGCGGTCGGCTCGGATGCCGATCGTGGCGTTGCGGCGCTGCAGAGCGTTACCGCAGGCCGGTTTGTGCGCGATGTGGACTGCCGGTCGAGCCGAGGCGGCCGGGCCAACTCGCCTGTCGTCCGACGGATCGCGTCCGCGCCTTTCGACGACGGCGGCGGCAGACCGCGATCGGGGCGTTTCAGATCTTCGAGTGACACGCGGCATGGATTCACTGCGATGGTTGCCGACGCGGTGTTTTGGCAGGAAGACGCCCGCCCAGTGGATGCGCGGCGCTCGATTCACATCAGCCAGCGCGCCCAAAATGGCGGGAATCCTGTCGATCGCGAGGTGGGACACGACGGGGTGATGATGTACCCAGGTCGCTGCCCGGCGAGCTCCACGGTGCCATAGAGGAAAGCGGCCAGGAACGATACGACGATGAGCGTCCAGGTCCGACGTGGCGGCTCGAGGTGGAGGAAGTCGTCCGTCAAGTGCAACGTCAGGAGGACGATCGTGAGCAACGATGCCACGGTCAACGACCCGTTGTTTTTCATGCAGTCCACCTCGAGCGACGCGCCGCACAGCGGCACCGCGGTGCCACCTTAACACGCGCGAGC